>CAJTUY010000008.1:33798-36585 GCA_910579415.1 uncultured Clostridia bacterium
AGTGATGTACGAATTATTTTGATTTTGCCCCAAAAACAAATTACAAGCACAGCAATCAGAATAATAACAACAGCAATAATTTTCCATAAAAGTTTCATTTTTTTCATAATACATTCTCCTTATTCTCAATGTTATTATTTAGTATAAACCATACAGTAACTGTAATGTCAAGAGTTTTTTAATAATATAATGGTTCCTGCAAATACTAAATTTATCTATGGAGGGAATAAGCATGCCAAATAATTTAGCAAACGAAAGCAGTCCGTATTTGTTGCAGCATAAAGACAATCCTGTAAATTGGTATCCGTGGGGCAGGGAAGCGTTTGAAAAAGCCAAAAATGAAAATAAGCCTGTATTTTTAAGTATTGGCTACAGTACATGCCACTGGTGTCATGTTATGGCACACGAGAGCTTTGAGGACACGGAAACGGCAGAGCTGTTAAATAAATACTTTGTATCAATAAAGGTAGACAGGGAAGAACGGCCTGACATTGACAGTATCTATATGAGCGTGTGTCAGGCTATGACGGGAGGCGGTGGATGGCCTATGTCGCTTTTTCTTACGCCTGAGCAAAAGCCGTTTTTTGCGGGAACATATTTTCCAAAACCGGCGTTTCAATCATTATTAAAGCAGATTAACAAGCTGTGGCAGACGGAGAGGGAAAAGTTAGTTTTATCCGGTGACGAAATTGAAAAAGCCATCAGCAGGGAAAATTCCGTGAATGGAGAAGCAACACGTACTATCATAGACGAGGCTTACAGTCAGATTGAACGCTCCTTTGATAAAAAATACGGCGGGTTTGGAGGCGCGCCTAAATTTCCGATGCCGCATAATCTGATATTTCTTATGGACTATTATCGCGTTACCGATAAAAAGCAGGCTCTTGACATGGCGGAATATACGCTTACACAAATGTATAAAGGAGGTATTTTTGACCATATAGGCGGAGGATTTTCGCGCTATTCTACGGACAGATATTATCTTGCGCCGCATTTTGAAAAAATGATTTACGACAACGCGCTTTTAATAATAAGCTATATCAATGCTTATGATGTAACGAATAATGCGTTATACAGAGAAATTGCCGAAAGGACGGCGGAGTATGTTATGCGTGAAATGACGGACGGGCAGGGCGGATTTTATTCGGCGCAGGATGCCGACAGCGAGGGCGAGGAGGGCAAGTATTACACTTTTAATTATGATGAAATACTTGCATTGCTCGGAAAGGAAACGGGGGAGAAATTTAACGATTATTATGGAATAACAAAGCGCGGAAATTTTGAAGGTAAAAATATTCCTAATCTGCTAGGAAATACTGAAATTGATGATAGAATGTCAGAATATTTGCTGAAGGTGTATGAGTACAGAAAATCAAGAACAAGGCTGCATCTTGACGATAAAATACTGACCTCGTGGAACGGACTGATGATTGCGGCGTTTGCAAGGTTATACCGTGTTGTTGGGAACAGTAAATATCTTGACGCTGCGGAAAAAACGTGTGGTTTCATAGAGGAAAAGCTTACGGAAGGAGATACGCTTTATGTGAGCTATCGCGACGGCAGACGCGGCAGCAAAGGCTTTATTGACGATTATGCGTTTTATATTTATGCTCTTATATGTTTGTATGAAGCAAGTTTTAAACAGCAATATCTCGACAGAGCCGCTGAGCTTTGCTGTAAGGCGATAAATGATTTTTATGACAATAAAAACGGCGGCTTTTATCTGTATGGAAGTGAAAATGAACAGCTTA
Organism: uncultured Clostridia bacterium; assembly: GCA_910579415.1. Lineage (GTDB taxonomy): Bacteria > Bacillota > Clostridia > UBA1381 > UBA1381 > Hominilimicola. The sequence continues at coordinate 35,550 of CAJTUY010000008.1, forward strand.
TAATGAAGCCGAAGGAAACATATGACGGAGCAATTCCGAGCGGAAATTCTTTTATGGCATATAACCTTGTTATGCTGTCACAGCTTACAGACGGGGACTTTTCCGATATAAAAGAAAAACAGCTTGAATTTATGGTAGGCGCGGCAGAGGATTATCCGTCGGGGTATTGCTTCTATATGTCGGCGTTGTTAATGAATATCAATCCTCCGGCGCATATAGTATGCTCGCTCGTTGATGAGCATGAGCCTTTTCCCGTAAATGCGGTTGTGAGAGTTATTGATGGAGTGAACGAGAACTATCCCATTATAAACGGCAGAACAACATATTATGTGTGCAAAGATAATAAATGCTTGCCGCCGTCAAATGATTTGGCTATGTAGTGTATAAAAAAGGACATTTTCACCATAAAGAAAACGTCCGATTTTGATGTTATTTGAAAGACGGATGATTAAAGTTTGAATCCTTGAAAGGATTATCGTCAGGAGAAGGTTCTGACAAACTGAAATACATTCTTGCAGCTTTTGTAGTGCCAAAATCCTGGTCGGAACCCGTGTTCTGAACCTTATTAAAGGCTTCTCTGAACATTGCGTTATGAGCCTCTTCGCGGTTTAAGAGGAAATCTATTGTTTCCTTTACATATTTATCGTTAATCTGACGGTATAAATATTCGTAGCCAACCTTAGCGCGCTGTTCGGAAGCTATATTTGAAAGCAAGTCGGCGCACAAATCGCCGGTCACGCTGACATAATCCGCTGTCCACGAATAGCCCGACGAATTTATAAGTCCCGGATTCAGTCCGGTTAATACGTGGGTTTCGATTTCGCCCGCTGAGACTCCATCGTAATTTACATCATGACCGTTAAGCATATTTATAGTGGTTGCAACCATCTCCATATGGCTTAGTTCCTCGGCGGCAATGTCCATAAATAAATCCTTGATTTCAGGATTTTTAATTCTGAAGCTTTGCGATAAATACTGCATTGCCGCCTTAAGCTCTCCGTTAGCACCGCCGAGCTGTTCCTGCATCAGAACTGCG
>CAJTUY010000008.1:36603-56561 GCA_910579415.1 uncultured Clostridia bacterium
TTCAACTCTGACGGGTTGAAATAGTTGTTTTTCATGTTTAAACATATATTACACTCCTATATTTGTTATTTATATCTATTTTGTGTGTTTTATGCTAAAATATACGGTCGCAGAAATATTGACACGAAAATGATTAAAAAATAATTTTGCATTTATAACCATGAAAAATGTTGATGCTTTATAAGAATTGCGGTTATTTTTGATATATTTATCTGATTAGAAAATACAATCAAGTCATCAATCAAAATGATTGATGACTTGATTTTTGATTGATGGTATGATATATTGACAGTAAAGAGATGTAACTATTTGATAGGAGAAATTTTGAAATGAATAATTGGTTTACAATAGACAAAATTGACAGTGATACATACATCATCAGCGAATATCGTCATTGGGAAGAAACACATTGCTATTTGTTAAACGGCACGGGACGCAGTTTGTTAATAGATACAGGGCTTGGAATATGCAATATTTTTGATGAAGTCCAAAAGCTCACAGACAAGCCTGTTACGGCTGTTGCTACCCATATCCATTGGGACCATATCGGAGGGCATAAATATTTCCCCGATTTTTATGCACACATAGAAGAATTAAATTGGTTAAACGGTGAGTTTCCTCTGACAATGGAAACAATCAGAGAAATGGTTGTTGACCGATGTGACTTGCCCGAAGGATATGATGTCAATACATATGAATTTTTTCAAGGCACACCCACAAAGATATTAAAAGATAACGATATAATAGATATCGGCGGACGAAGTGTTCAAGTTTTACATACTCCCGGACATTCGCCGGGGCATATGTGTTTTTGGGAAAAAGAGCGAGGTTATCTTTTTACAGGAGATTTAGTATATAAAGATACGTTATTCGCATACTACCCTTCTACCGACCCTATACTATATCTCAATTCCCTTGAAAGAATTGCAAAGCTTCCTGTAAAAGATGTATTTCCGGCTCATCATACATTGGATATTCAACCTGAAATTATAATCCGTATGAGAGATGAATTCAGAAAATTACAAGCAGAGGGTAAGCTGCATCACGACAGCGGCACTTTTGATTACGGCGATTGGGCGTTGTGGATATAAGTAAAGTAAATAAACGGAGTAGAAAGGAGAAAAATAATGTTAGAACAAGGAACAAAGGCACCTGAAATTGTTTTAAACGACAAAGACGGGAACGAAGTAAAACTGAGTGATTTTAATGGGCAAAGAGTGGTTGTGTATTTTTATCCGAGAGATAATACACCTGGCTGCACGCGTCAGGCATGTGCGTTCAGGGATGAATTTGAGGAATACAAGGCTCTTGGAATACCCGTGATAGGAATAAGCAAGGACAGCGAGGCATCACATCAAAAATTTGCGACGAAAAATGAACTTCCGTTTATATTGCTTGCAGACCCCGAATTAAAAGCAATAAAGGATTATGACGTGTGGCAGGAAAAGAAAATGTATGGCAAAGTGTCTATGGGTGTTGTACGCACGACATATCTTATAGATGATGAAGGCATAATCGAAAAGGTATGGAAAAAGGCAAAGCCTGACACCAATGCAAAAGGAATACTTGAATATATAAACAGTTAAATATGTGTTATAGAAAGGCAGTTTGAGAATGAACTGCCTTTTTGTATAAAATATTGACAATTCGGTACGAATATGATATATTTTATATAGAGGTGATATAATGGAATACAGAACAGGAAAAATCATAGTAAGCGCTGTCGGAGGAACGGCGGCAAAGGGAGCGAAAACATATAAGGTGTCCATTCCGTCCTTGTGGATAAAGGAAATGGGTATTGATGAAAAAAAGAGAAATATTGAGCTTATGTTTGACGGAAATGGCATATATATTACGGCTGAAAAGTCAATCGAAGAATTTGTATCACAAAAAAAGGCTATGGGACATAATCTTAAAAAGCTGAACTTTTATGATGATAAAGAGCTTTGCAGTGTAATTTGTGGGGATTTTACAGATAAAACACTGAAAGTACAAAATCACACTGATGATGTTGTTAAAACCGCTTTTGGAAATAATAAGCTGCCAAGTTGGGAGGAGTTTATGAATTTTTTAGAGGAACGGTGCATTCCTAAAGAGCGTAGTGGCATAAGAGAATATCTTGAAGCGATTGGTGTTGCGGAATATAATTCATTAGAAATTATAAAAAAGACTAAAGGAAAAATGGCGGAGGATAAGCAATGGATAGAGATAGAAGAGATATAAGACTTGTAACTGATGAGAAGATTGCTGAAACCTCATCAAAGGGAAATCAGGAAAAATGGTTTGAGGCTGAAACAAATCAATGGTATAAGCTTGACCAATTCGGATATGAGGCATTGAGTGAAACTTTGATTTCAATACTTCTTGGAAAAAGTAATATTGGGAAAAACACTCCGTTCACTTTTGTGCGTTATGAGCCTGTAAAAGTTGTAGTTCATAATCGGGAACGGACAGGATGTGTGAGTGATAATTTCCTAAAGGAGGGTCAATCTGTTATTACAATAAATCACTTTTTGTCAAGGGTTCTTGGGTGTTCGCTAAAAGATAAATTGCTATCTCTTACGAGTGATAAAAAACGAATAGCTTACCTTGCCGAAGCTACAAAGGATTTCACAGGACTTGATTGTTTCGGCGAGTATCTGACGTTATTGTTTGAAATTGATTCTTTATTCTTGAATGATGACAGACATCTAAACAATATTGCTGTGATAAAAACGCGTGATAAATATGACTATTGTCCGATTTTCGATAACGGAGCAGGCTTGCTTTCGGATACGAGGCTTTCTCCAATGGATATAGAACCGAAAGCATTGATTTCATCATTAAGAGCAAGGCCATTTAATATGAGCTTTACCCGTCAAATGAATACTGCAAGGTCGTTATATGGCAAACAGCTTGAAATGCCTGTGCTGAAGCGTGAGGATATAATGGAATGTTTAATGCCTATTCTTGAATTTTATCCGAAAAGAGATAGGGCGATTATTACAGATAGGGTTATGGAGTGTATATTGCAAAGGCAGAAATTGTTATAGCAAATGTCTAAAAAGATAGAAATATGGGACTCAGTCCGCCCGGCGGACTGAGAGTAATAAACCAGTAAAATAATACCACACATAGCTGACTATGCACGGTATTTGTCAATCAATTTGAATATAATTATTATTTGGAAGCTGTTTTTCTTCCTTTTTCGGAACGGTTAATTTCAGTGTACCGTTTTTAAAGCTTGCTTTGATTTCGTCCTGAGTTACAGACGTGCCCACATAAAAGCTTCTGATGCAAGAGCCGTAATGACGCTCACGACGGATATATCTGCCATTATTATCCTTTTCATCAGTGCTGTATCCCGATGTGGCGCTGATTGTCAGATACCCGTCCTTAAGTTCAGCCTTGACATTCTCTTTTTCAACTCCGGGCATATCAACTGTAAGCTCGTAATTATTGTTGTTTTCTTTTACGTCAGTTTTCATTAAATCCGTATTATGATGATTAAATCCACTGAACGGAAAGCCTCCGAAATCATCAAATAAATTTCCTCCGAAAATACTTGGTAGCATAACTTATCAATCCTTCCATAAAATATTGGTTTATTATGTTTATATTTTATACAATGCTTTATGCCATTATGCACTGATGATGGTTATTCGTATAAATTGAATACATATAATTGTCCACCGAGTGGACAAGTGTCTAAAAAGATAGAAAAATAAAACTCAGTCCACTGGGTGGACTGAGAGAATATAATTTAGTACCGTAATGTTATCTGTATAAATGAGCATAATAAATATAAAATTATGCCAGATATATGGAGGACAAAATGAAAAAATCAGCGTGGACAGATAGTGTAGAAATACCGCAGTTTAAAAGTTTAGACGGCGACAAAAAAACAGATGTTTTAATTATAGGCGGCGGCTTATGCGGCTTGCTGTGTGCGTATTACTTACAGCAGGCAGGAGTGGATTACATTCTTGTTGAGGGCGACAGAATAGCAAAGGGTATTACAAAAAACACTACCGCCAAAATAACGTTTCTGCATGGGCTTATATATGAAAACTGATTAAAAGTGCAGGAAAAGAAAAAGCGCAGATGTATCTTAACGCCAACAAACTGGCGATGGAGGAATATGAAAAACTGTGCGGAGGCATTGACTGCGATTTTGAGAAAAAGAGCGCGTACACCTATTCTATAAACGACAGACAAAAAACAGAGGACGAAGTGCGCGCGTTGAATTCTTTAGGTATCAACGCCGAATTTACGGATAATTTAGAGCTGCCGTTTAAAACTGCGGGTGCGGTTAAGGTTAATAATCAGGCGCAGTTTAATCCGCTGAAGTTTATTGCGGAAATTTCAAAAGAGCTTAACATATATGAAAATACCTTTATCCGAGACATAACGCCTCACATAGCTGTTGCGGACAACGGAAAAATACGCACAAACAAAATAATTGTCGCAACACATTTTCCGTTTATAAATAAGCATGGCAGCTATTTTCTGAAGTTGTATCAGCACCGTTCGTATGTTGCAGCATTTGAAAATGCGCAGAAAATTGACGGAATGTATGTTGATGAAAATGATAAGGGAATGTCGTTTCGTTCATATAAAAATCTGCTGTTTATAGGTGGAGGAGGACATAGGACGGGAAAAACGGGCGGCAACTGGAATGAAATACGCGATTTTGCAAAGAAATATTATCCGCAGACGACGGAGAAATATTCGTGGGCAACACAGGACTGCATGAGTTTTGACAAAATCCCGTATATAGGACAATACTCAAAAAGAACGCCTGATATGTATGTTGCGACAGGGTTTAATAAATGGGGAATGACCTCGTCTATGGCAGCGGCTATGATATTGACAGACATGGTCTGCGGAAAGAAAAACGAATTTGCGGAGGTATTTTCTCCGCATAGAAGTATATTAAAACCACAGCTTGCGGTAAACGGCTTTGAAGCGACAGTTAATTTACTGACACCTACCGCAAAACGATGTCCGCATCTGGGCTGTGCTTTAAAATGGAATAAGGCAGAGCATACATGGGATTGCCCGTGTCACGGTTCACGTTTTGAAGAAAGCGGAAAGCTGATAGATAATCCTGCAACGGGCGGAGCAAATATGAGGAAATGATAAATAGCCGAAATATATACTTTTGTCCAACCGTTGGACAAAGTTAGAAAGTAAATATAATAGATTAAAATGTAACATCATACAAATATAGTAAATAGTCAACTAACTATTGAATAGTAAGCTGATATTTATGGTTTGAGTCCATCTTGCACTACCACCTATCAACGATAAAGTTGATACAATGAAAAAGGCTTGTTTTCAAGCCTTTTTTGCGTTTTTAGAGAAAAATTTCAGCCTACTTTTGGTGAATTTTTGAGTAGGCTAAGTTGTTCTGGACCCCCTTGGCTATAATCGGTTAAAAGTATAGCAATTTCGTCCCTCCTTAAAGCAAAAACAAACGATTAAAAGTATAGGTTCTATGTCAATAGTTGTGGTGAAGAAAGTGAATGGAAAAATCACCAATAAATGAAAGTATATCAGCGACCTTGTTTAGCAAGGTCGTTTTTGTAGCTGAACATATGCAGGATACGATTGCGAAACCGTTCAATATTGCGGTATCCGTAAGCATTGCGTTTGAGTACCTTGATTTTGTTGTTGCAGCCCTCGGTAAAACCGTTTGAATACGGTACGTCAAAGGAATTTAGCCTGATATTTTTGATAAATCTATACCATATCTTGTTGTTTCCTTTAGGTCAGTCAAGCCCCTCTCTATTAGGTGTGGTATTGATTATAATAGGTAGCTTTAGAGTGACTTTTGTAAACTCTCCTTCTTCACTTTCAATATTTAAGCCAAAATCATTTCCATATTCTAATTTTATACGATTCTGGATATTAAGCAAGCCGATATGATTGGATCCGTCTGTTGAAAAGTAAAAAGAATAAGCATCAGTTTCTAATGAATGAATAATAGAAGCTTGCTTTTCTTTCGGTATTCCGCAACCATCATCAAATATGGTAATGAGCAGGCAATCATTTTTAGATTCTGCTGATATAATTATGTGTGCGTCTTGTATATAGCAGTCATCAAAGCCGTGTATAAAGATATTTTCAACAATTGGCTGTAGGAGCATTTTAGGACACAATAAATTTTCTGCTTCGGCGGAAATATGAAATTCGGCAGTAAAGCAATCAGGTCGGCGGATTTCCATAATAGTAAGATAGTTTTTTATAAGTTCAATTTCCCTTGAGAGTGGAACGTCGCTGCCCTCTGATAAATTATATCTCAGCATTTTTGCAAGAGCTACTGTAATGTCAGGAATAAGCGGTACATTGGAAATATTGGCTATTCCGCAAATGCAGTCTAATGTGTTATACATAAAGTGAGGATTTAATTGTGCTTGCAGGGCGTAGAGTTTGGCATCCTTTTGAGCTATTTCGCTTTCATATAGTTTTTGCTGAGTTTGTATTATACGGTGAGATAGTTGTTCAATATCGTTTACCATTTTGTCAATTTTATCTGCGACATTACCGATTTCGGTTTGGTTTTTTAAATCAATGCGTTTATTTTTCTTTGTTATAGAGTAATCCTCTAAAAAATCGGATATTTTATATAATGGTACAAAAATACTTCTTTTGACAAATTTTTGCATAAGCACAAATAATATTGTCATAAAACCGGTTTCTGCAATGAGCAGTATAATTCCCGTAGAAATGGGAGTCTCCACATTAGAACTTCCGCAGAGATACCATTTTGTGGACGATATGTTTCTTTCCCAAAATAATTGTTGTTCGTCAGAAAGTCCTTGTGTAAGAATGATGTTGTTTTCTTCTGATTTATCATTTCGCAGAGAAAGTCTGACCTGTCTGCTTAACCCTGATTGGCGCAAAAGTTCTTCGGTATTTACTTTTCCGGCAACTACTATAGTGCCGATATGCTTTGTACCTACGCTATTTATATCAGGAAGTTTTATATCATAAAAAGAAAAAAACAACATATTTGAAAAAGGTGAGTTTGATGTTGTATAAAAGTTTATATTTTCATTGTTTGATTTAAATGCATTGAGTGCATCTCTTGCAGCGTGGATAAGCTGTAAATCTGCATCGTCAGATGAAGCAATAAGCTCTTGTTCATTATTAAAGCATAAAGCATAGAAACGCTCAGATGTTATATCGTATGTGTTTTTTACAGGAGTAATGATTGAGTTCCAAAGTATTTGGCATTGTTGTGCATCATTACATTGAAAAAAACTAAAAGTGAGAGAATCGTTTGAAATGAATTTTGCAATTTGTTTTCCGGTATTTATTTTCTTTTCTAAGATACCATATGTAGAATCCATACAAGAATAGAACTGAATTTGTGTATCATTGACGGTTTTACGATATAATGTGTAAATATATATGATCTGCAGCACAAAAATTATAAGCCAAACGCTTAGAAATATCATATTTATTCCGTTTCTGAGGCTCTTTTTTGTGTTCATTTATTTTCCTCCATTTTTTGACGATATTGTGCCGTAGTCATTTCAAAACGCTTTTTGAAAAGCTTATTAAAATATACATAATCGTAATTTAAAAAATTTGCAATTTCAGTTCCTGATATATTACGCTCTAACATTTCTGCAGCTTTTTGCATTTTTAGTTCAGTTATATATTCGTTAAATCCGCATCCCAGATATTCGCTAAAAAGCTGGCTCAAATAAGATTTATTTATATGAAAACGTTCAGCAAGTAAATTTAATTGAAGTTTTTCAGAGTAATACTGGTTTAGAAACTTTAAAATTTCACGGAATGTTGGATTAGTAATGTCTGTATATGTCTTTTCTATATTCAAAGCACGGTTTTCAGCATCAAGTTCCGTTTTTAACTTCATTATTAAATTTTCAGCATCCTGACGGGTAACCGGTTTAAGCAAATAACGAAAGACATTATAGCTTATGGCTTTTTGAGCAAAGGAAAAATCAGCATATCCGCTTATTACAATGATTTTTATAGATGAGTCGTATTCACGAACCCGTTGGATAAGTTCAAGACCGCTAATTTTTGGCATCTTGATGTCAGTAAACAGTACATCTGTTTTATTATTAGATATAAATTTTAGGGCGTCGCGGGCGTTATTAAATCCTTCGGGTAGTTTAAAGTTATAACTTTCCCAAGGAAAAACAGACTGCAAACTTGCAAGCGACCAAGGCTCATCTTCTACTATAACTGCACTGTACATTACTTTATCCTCCATTCCGTTATACTGCTTAATGAGATTATTTTATTACGAAATATGTATATATTATACAACAATTTGCAATTTTTTTCAATAGTATTGGCAGGGATACATAAAAATACTAATCGAAAGACAATAAATCTAATCATTAGACTATTGAGAACTATTTGAAATTCACGTATAATATTTAATATAAAAATGGTTATAGTGGCTAATTTTAAAAATTGTATTATGTAATGAAAGCAGGAGGAATTATGAAAAAAATACTGACAAAACTGACTTTGGTGATATTAGCATTTTTGCTGTCCGGAGTAACGCTTTTAATGACAGAGACGCCTGTTACGGTTTCTGCTAATACGAATATAAGCGGATTGGACGATGATTCTGAGGTAAAGAACTACATCTGTATTAACGGGTACCCGCAGGTTCCGGGGCAACTCACAGAGTATAACAACAGACTGCGTGCGTCTGCATGGGATATTAACGAAATCGGCGGAACCGCAGAGATGAATAATGGAATTCGGCTGATTGACGAAAGCGCAGAGCTACCCGTGGAAGGTACTCGTGAATTCGAGTCTGCCACTTATGGGGAACTGGAGTGGTATTACGGCATTCGTGCTGAATCGGGACTGAAGGATGCCGCTGTAATGCTGAGGGATGGGAGCAACCCTGCAATTAAGGTTGGTCTTGACGGGCAATATATCTGGCTCGACACGCCGCAGGGGCGAAAGAATTTGCTTACATACAAGACAAGTGTGGAATATATGTTCTATATCCCTATCCATTTAGACAAAGGTACGTTTGACGTATACATAGATTATCAGCTTTACGCAGAGGGGATTCCGCTCGGAGCGAAAACGGTTGATAACGTATGTTTTACCACCGGTAAACAAACGGTAGGCAACCTTACTATTGGCAGAATCAACTTAAGGCGCGGTTATTGGCTGTACGAGGATTTCACATGGGGCAACGGAGGAGTTTTGCCTCCGGGCTGGACGCTTCGCACCACGAATCCGGAGACCGGTTCAGTCGGAGATGCAGCGGTGGGCTATAAAGGCGACGGTATTCGCCTTGATACCGCTGCGGGAGAAACTTGGTTCCAAAAGTCGTTAGGTACGCAAAAGCGTGACTTTAAGGCTAGATGTTACCTAAGGATTCTTCAAGACTGCCGGGATGCTCAGGTTATATTCAAGAGCGGAGGGGAAACGCTGCTTAAGTTTTATGCGGACGGGAAAGATTTTTACTATCTGGATGCCTCCGGCGCTCCAGTGAAGTGCTATGAGAATTATAAGGATGACCTTTGGTATTCGGTTGACGTAGCGGTAAGCCTCTCTAAGCATACTTTTGATTTGAGCGTTGACGATAAGGTGATGGCGACAAATGTGCCGCTGCGTGCCGACATATCCTCTGTGGATACCTTTATGGCAGGCGGCAGCCGTTCGGGCGACGTTTTTTACCTGGATAATATTGAGGTATATCCCGACGAGCCGGTGGAGGACTATGTTCCGCAACCGCAGCCCGCGGACAGTGAGGGCTTGGACGTTGGTATGGAGTACTTCGGTCTCTGGCAGGAGGGGCTTCATTTTGGCTGGGATCCGGTTAACGACTCGGATTACAGACGACCCTTAGATGGATTTTATGACGAATACAGCATAGAACATTGGGACTGGCAGATTAAATACTGGGTGGAACACGGTATAGATTTTATTGCGCCTTGTTGGTATGCTGCAAATCCGGTATGGGACTCCGATGTTTGCTCTCAGTATGATGAAAAATTCTTCAGGGCGAAATACTCTGATATGATGAAAATCGCGTTACTTATGGAAATTTCCGGTTGGCCGACAACGTCGGATCCTGAGGAGTCAGTCGAAAAATGGCTGCGCAATGTCGGACGGCAGGTGATAGAATATTACTTCAAGGATCCGCGCTATTATACCAATGGCGGACGACCGGTACTCTATATTTTTGGCGCGGATGCCCTTACAAAGGGTTTCGGCTCATTAGCGCCGGAGGTTATTCGACGTTGGGGGGATATGTGCGAGGCGGAAGGAGTGGGCAGACCTCTCATATTCCTTCACTCCGAAGGTTCTTCGGACGGCAGAGTGGAAAATACAATGCAGTTGGCAGAGTCGTTGGGCGTGGAAGGAGTTTATCATTACCACGCAACCACGGGTGGCTGGCCGCAGGACACTATTGCAACCAACCTTCGGCATTACAATATGGTAACAGAAAAGAATATGCTCTATGTGCCTACTTTGGACACGGGCTATGATCATTATGCCTGGTACAATAAAAATAAGGTGAATTATGCTATGGACGATGCGCAGTGGAAGTACGAGCTTCAGCAGTTCAAGGAAAAGTACTTGCCGCTGCCAAGCAAATTAGAAACGCCGATCGCGATGGTTACAAACTGGAACGAGTGGGGCGAGGGACACTTCTTAGGACCGTGCGAGGGGTATGGATTTTCGCGTCTGGATGCTTTGCGGAACTATCTGACAAATGCAGGTCCGCATGAGGATGTTCCCCCCAATGACCACCAAAAGGATCGCTTTAACAATGCCTATCCATGGTGGCGAACCACGCACGTCCGTGAGGTGAACGTAGGGGAAACACCTGCGCCGGAGGCGTACGAAAAATATGTATGGAATTTTGACGATAAATCATCTATGGGATGGCAAAAAATCAATTCAGCGCTTGCCGATAAGGTGGAGGACGGCATGTGGAAGCTGACCACCGGCAATGACATCGCCATTAAACTGACAGATTCCAATATTGATACGGCGAACGTGACGCATATTCGGCTGCGTGTTAAGAATAAGGGCGGCGGCTATGCCGTCTATACCGACCTGACTACGCCGTTCTGGAATACCACCTCCACCGGGCGAACTATTCACACAGGAATGTTAAACCAATATACGGATGAAATTACAGAGCACTATATCCCGGTTGGTAAATATCCTGAATTTTGGAGAGGTATACTGGACGGAATGCAAATTATCATTGATGGATATCAACCGGGTGAAACATTGGAAATAGATTCAATCGCATTTATGGCGCTTCCGCAGAAAGAGGAGACTACGCTGACCATTGATGGCTGGTCGGAGGGTACACCTGCTGTAATGCAGAACGGAATGCCTATGCTTCCTCTGCGCAGCGTGACATGGAGAATGAAAGGTGAGATCTATTACGATTCGGAAACCAAGAAGGTATGGGTGGACAGTGACGGCAGAATATCGAGCTTTGTCCCGGGCGGGGATACGGTGGAGTGTGCGGGTGAAACTTACACGCTGCCAGGCTCATCCATAATGAAGGATGGTGCCACCTATGTGGATGCACAGATGCTTTCCGTTATTTTTCAAAAGGGGGCGGCGTGGGACGCGTTAGAAAAAAAGCTGACGCTGTCGGACAATACGCAGAGTTTTGTTCCGAGCCGTCCCAATACGGAGCGTAAGCTGATTTGGTCGAATGAGTTTACCAGTGACACGGGGTTGTATTATTGGAACAATATGAGCGATGTGACCGTGAATGACGGCGTGTTGGAATTTGTCACCTCCAGCACTGATCCGCAGATGGTAATGACCCCAAATGTTGACGTTTCTGAGGCGCAGCTTATAACTATCGGAGTGCGCGCCGACGCCGCCTGCCGTACACAGGTGTTCTTTGCCACGGATATGTCTGCCGATTTAAGCGAGAATAAATCTTATTTCGTACACATAGCGGCTTCCGGCGATATAATTGAATATACGTTCGACCCAAGGACGAACAGTATGTTCGGGGGAGTGCTGCAGCAATTGCGCGTGGATCTTGGCGACAATCCCGGCGTCAAGTGCGGCGTGGATTATATACGTATATATGGAGATTTTGACCACGAACTGACAGAGGAAGAAATTGCGGACCGCTACAACAGCGCCGACACGACAGGGGAGGATATTGTTTGGAACTTTGATCTTAACACCCGCAAGGACGGTTGGTTGCTGAGCAAATCCCTTGCCAACGCCGGCTTGCTCGGCGGGGTGTTGACCGCAGATATTATATGTACCAATCCGTTTATTGAAACGGCGCAGAGTAATTTGGATTTAGAAGCGGCGACGCACGATTCTGTCAAACTTTGTATGCGAACTCCGACCGGAGCAACACGTGCAAAGTTGTACTTCACCACAGATCGGGATGAGGAATGGACGGAGAGCAAGTGTGTGGAGATACCGCTTACCTACAGCGGAACCTCCAATATCGTCTACACGGCGGATATGTCCGCCAATGCGAATTGGAGCGGTAAGATTAAGGCTTTGCGCCTGATGATTCCCGATGTGAGAGCAGGCGTGTTCAGCGTGGACTTTATCAGGGTTGTGGGCAACCGTGTAAATACTGAAAAATAATATAATTCCTGCGGCGTGTCAGACACCGCAGGAGGGAAAATAAAAGGAGGTTATCAATATGAAATGCAAGAAAATGAAAGGAAACGAAACACGTAGAGCCCACTTAAGGGCGGTTAGTCTGCTGCTTGTCGCAATGATGATGCTCTGCTTCGGCGCGTGTCCCGTGTCGGCGGAAGCATCAAAATCGGTTACGCCCGTAATGTATAAGGCGGATTCCGCAGGCATTATATCAAGCTGGGAAGGCTCTGCGGGGGAATCACAGGGAGCGGTGTGGAGTAACTGGGGTTTTATTCAAGAAAGCTATAACGAGCAACAGCAGACGGAGCATATCAACATTGAGTATAGCGGTGACGAAAATTTCAATAAGAATCTTCGTACTATAATTTTGACATTTACCCCCGGATTGAGTACAAGCGGCGCAAAGAAGCTGGCAATTGGAGCCAGAGCGAGCTGTGATTTTAGCTTTAATATGTACTATTGGGGGAGCAATATAGGCGCCAACGAAGACAATAAGGCAAGCTTTGGCATTGGTAAGAGCGATTATTTCAAGGAATATATCATTGATATCAATAATGTGGCTCAGCTTGAAAATTTAACGAATCTTCGTATGGACGTTGCGGAGTCAAAGCATAATAATACGAATCAATCTATAGATATTGCTTATGTACGGTTGGTGGATGATACTTATGGTACTTCCCAACAAAGCCCGATTAACAGCGGTGCCGTTGAGTATAATCCGGCAGATAATATTGTGGACTTCGACTTCGGCGAGGATTTAGACGAAAGCTCGGTTAATTCATCCAAAATTACCATAAACGGTGCGCCTGTACGCTGGGTAATGACCTTGCCGACAAAACCGAGCCGTCTCCGCGTCAGCTTAGGCGAGTTAAAGAAATCAAGAACCTATACGGCGAGTTTCTCTGGCTTGATGACAAAGGGAGGAGTCGAAATCACAAACTCGGACTTTACCTTTTCGACAACAATGCTTGAAGCGGTGAACAGCGATATTACTCTGCACAAGGCGGCAAAGCCAGCCGGTATTGTTAAAAGCTGGGAAGGAACCGACATTGAGTCTTCGGAAGTCAGTTCGGAAGGCAATGGCAGTGACACGAACACGATGAAAGCCGGCAGTGACAGTCATACAGTGAAATGGGAAGACTGGGGTCTTGCCACGGAGACATGGATGGCGGAATCGGATGCGGAACGCGCGATGATCTGGCCGAATCAGACTGCGAATATCCTGTCCTATTATACTGATAAGTGGGAAAAGGGAGACGCGACGAAGCTTGCGGTTGGTATTAGGTCGAGCGCCAATTTCTCGGTTCAGCTTTTTGCGGGAGCAAGCGACAGCGCATTATACTCCTGGGAATCGTGTGACTTCACGACGGAGGGCAACAATGTCTTTAAGGAATACGTTTTTAACAAATCTGATTTCAAGAATTCAACCTGGGACACTCAAACGCAGTTTGGTTATCTGCGTTTGGTCGTTACAAATCCGGAGGATACGGCGCAATCTATGGATATTGCTTATGTACGGTTGGTGGATGACACCTATAACGGACCGTTAGGCGCCGAGGGCACCAATATTACGCCGGAGGAATTCAGCGACACTTATGATGCGGAGACAAACAATGTTTTTGACCTTGTATTCGACAGGGATATTGATTTGAGCGATGTCCCGAATGAAAACTTCACTTTTAACCGCAGTGCGGCTGATTATGTCATGGTCGACCCCGCGAATCCCAAGCGTATTCGTGTTTCGATGAAGATGTCTATGACTTCACTGTCCCGTGCAGCACTCAAGGTTTCCGGACTGTACACGGCGGACGGGGCGCCGATTAACGAAAAGGCGTTCCGCTTTACAACAGCGGCGGCGGATGTGCAGACGGGAGAGCTTCCGGTGATTTCCACCTTTGATTTGGTGACGGATTATAGATTGCCGAACGAGGCGCCCGTGACGCCCGATGTTGATTTGAGCGGCAAGACGGTTACGGCGGTAGCCGGAGGTCTTTATAACAATACAGAGGAGCCAAAGTCCTATACGCTGATGTTAGCATGTTATGATGAGAACGATACGCTGGTGGATGTAGAAACGCAGACTTATCACCTCTGTTCCTATGAATCGCTCAGTGAAACAGGTACTTCAAGCGGCACGGGAACGGGCGCAACTAAGGTGGATTTGACAATTCCTTCCAATGGAAAGCATATGGTCAGGGCATTCGCATGGGATGAGGACACGTTGATTCCGCTGTGCAGCGCGGTATCGCCTGTTGATGGACAGGAGCCGATTAATCTGCTGATTATGGGCAACTCCATTACATATCATGGAGCCGCACCGTCAATTGGCTGGCTTGGCAACTGGGGCATGGCGGCAACCTCAGCAGAACAGGATTATTCTCATCTGCTTGCTGCCAAGGCAAGAACTCTTGTGCCTGTGAACCTTAAGATTCATGGAATCGGTGATTTTGAGAGATATTTTTACGATTTTTCCCAAATTGAGGGAAGCGCCCATAAAGATGCGATCAGTTTTGAACCGGATATCATTATCTGCACCATTGGTGCGAATATTAAGCAGACGCATCTGGAAGATGAGGATGGCAATCAAACGGACGAGGTCTTTGACAAAAGCCATTACAAAAATATTATAGATTACTTTAATCCGAGCGGAAAAGCTAAGGTTATTGTCGGCAACACCATTTTCACAAGTGAAGATGCCAAGGCGCAAATCAAGGCATACGCTGAAGAGAACGGCGCTCCCTACGTGGAAATGGGGGATCTGACGGCGGACGAGTATCTTGGGACGGCGCACCAAGATGCACCATGCTTTGCGGAAAACGTGACCAACGGCGTACTGATTCACCCGGGCAATAAGGGAATGGCAGTGATGGCGGATCGTTTGTGGGTTCCTTTGCAGGTGGCGATTGAGGAGTGTCTGGAAAACCGCTGAGGCGAGAGTATACGCGATTGACGCAGGCTCGCAAACCGGGAACGAAAGCCGGAGTGTGGTTGTAACTGCGGAAAGTAAGAACTATACATTTATGGAGGCAGTAAAGCATGTATGATATTTTTTCAATTAAGGATGTAACTATGCCTGAAGATTTTCTTTGGGGCAGTGCCTATGCGGGACATCAGGTAGAAGGTAACAATACAAATTCCGGAAACTGGAGGAATGAGCAGAAAGAAAATCCGAATCCGATAGGCGAGCCTTCGGGAATAGCCTGCAATAGCTATGAGATGTATATGGACGATGTGGAGCTGATTTCAAAACTCGGTCATCAAGCGTTTCGCACATCAGTTGAATGGTCAAGGATACAACCTGACGAGAATAGCTTTTCGGAGGAGGCTGCAGAACATTATATAAGCTTTTTTGCGGCTTTAAAGGAAAGAGGAATAAAGGTATTTTGCACTATGGTGCATTTCAGTATTCCGATATGGTTTGAGGACAAAGGCGGATTTAACAAGGAAGAAAATCTTGTATATTTTGAAAGGTATCTCAATTATATTGTCCCCAAAATTGCGCCGTATGTGGATTTTTATAATGTGATTAACGAATTTAATCTTACTAATGAGGAATTTAAGATAAATTCTCTTAAATTTCACGCGCTTGGCTATCATACAATCAAGAAATACACCTCTGCGCCCGTCAGCTCTGCGCACGCGTTTGTAAACTATATGCCGTACAGACCGAACCATAAAATGGATATTGCCTCGGCGCAGTATCGTGACGCAAACGACAACGAATTCTTTTTCCACGCAATGCGCACGGGCGAGGTGATACAGCTCGGCAGAGATGGTTTTTATTCATCCGATATAAAGGGTACGTCAGATTTTTGGTCGATAAACATATATACGCGCACACTGACAAATTCGCTGGATAGGGCAGGCAAATCAGACTATTATCACAAAAAGCTGAAAATGATAGATATGGACTTCTATCTGGATGAATTTTATCCCGAATGTATGATAAACACTCTGACGCGTCTTACCGATAAACCTGTGTACATAACCGAAAATGGCTGTTGTTGTAATGATGACAGATGGAGAATAGTGTATATGATACTGCACTTTTCTGCGATGAGACAATGTATAGATATGGGTGTGGACGTCAAAGGATTTTTATATTGGTCGCTGCTGGATAATTACGAATGGTGGACGTTTCGTCCTAAATTCGGTCTTTGCAGCGTGGACAGAGAGAGCGGAACATTTGCAAGAACGCCGAAGCCATCAGCTTGGCTGTACAAGGAGATTATCGAAAATAACGGCTTTAGTCAAGATATAATCAGAAAATATATTAAAGAGCTTCCCTCGCTGGGATTATGATGCGCCCCGATAAATTCAAAAAAGAAAGGCGGGGAAATTATAAAAAACACAGATGTTCTCGTAATATACTGTCGAAAGAATTTCTTGATGAGTGTAATAAATACGGTCTTATTGCAATGGACGAAAATAGACGTTTTGAACAATCAAGAGAGGCGTGAGAATGCTGTATATTTTCAAGTATTTCATTTATGCATTTTGGAATATAGTTGCTGTTTTAAAGTTGTCGATATTATTGTATCCTCTATTCCGTAATTCTGCTTAATGAGATTATTTGTTGCGAAATATGTATATATTATACAATGGTTTGCAAGTTTTTCTGATGGTATTGGGTTGAGATACACAAAAATACTAATCATAGGACAATAAACCTAATTATTAGACTATTGAGAACCATTTGAAATTCACGTATAATATTTAATATAAGGATAGTTATATGGGATAATTTTAAAAATTGTATATGTAATGAAAACAGGAGGAATTATGAAAAAAATATTTTGTGCAGTGCTCGCTTTGTATATGAATTTGTTGTGCGTGAATTTCGTCTGTGCAGCGGAGGAATATACAAATCCGTCCGACATGTCCGATGAATCATACAGGACGATGGCATGGGCAAATGAACTTAATGATAGCAGTGAGATTGGCGAATGGAGTCAGAACAGTGATAAAACATTAAGTAACGGCGTGGTATATTATACACCACATAGTACCGAGAATATGCTATACATTCAAACAAATAATAATCTAAATGCGGATAATGCGAAAATCATTGAAATCAGAATAAAGATACCTGTTACAATAAACGATTTTACAGTATATTTTCCGGATAGCGGCGGTTCATTTAATGAAGCCTGCACCCTTCATTACGGACCGATACAGGCTTCGGAGGATTATCAGCACCTTATTATAGACACATCGGCAAATAATGAATGGTACGGAACAAAAGATAGTTATCGCTTAAGAATAGACGGAGGAGTAGAAAGTACTTTTGAAATAGATTATATTCGGTTCTGGGGCGATTATAATTTAACTTATACGGAGGATGAAAAAAAGATTGTTTATGATTTTAATACTCCCAATTATGGATTTTATGTAAATGAATTTATTAGTAATCCTGTGTCTTATAACAGTGAGTTATGGATAGAATCCGCAGGCGACGGAGCTGCACTTACAACAAATGAAGAATTTGAAGTGGAGGCTTCAGAAATCAAGAGAATATGTGTTTCATATAATAATCAAACGCAAGGTACTAAGGGAAAGCTTTATTTCAAAACAAGTTTAGATACAGATTACAATGATGAGCGTTCTTTTGAAT
Source organism: uncultured Clostridia bacterium (assembly GCA_910579415.1). GTDB lineage: Bacteria > Bacillota > Clostridia > UBA1381 > UBA1381 > Hominilimicola. The sequence continues at coordinate 54,827 of CAJTUY010000008.1, forward strand.
TCGATATTCTGCAAGGACAGGGAATATATGAAATTCACACAGGCGATAATCAGCAATGGAAAGACAGAATTACAGGACTGAGATTAGCGCCGTCAGATAAAGAAGGAGTTTTGCGAATAGGATATATCAGTCTTGATAAATTTAATTATATAACGACCCTTTCGGAAGGAGTAATAGGCGTAAAAGGTAATCTTTACGGCGAGACGGGCAGAGTAAATATCAAAGCAATAAATACAGAAACAAAAAATATAGATTACGAAGGTAGTTTTGAGGCAGATACAAACGGAGATTTTGATTTTTCATTCAGGCTTGATAATGAATCTTTTGTTAAGCCGGTGGAGTACGATTTGTTTTTTACAAGCGACAAATTTGAAGGAACCTTTAAAAAAAGTATGTTTTATGTAAATGAGAACTACTCAAATGAGCTTTTTGAGAAAATAAACGCAGCGCGAGTAAGCGGCAGCGTGGATTTATTCAAAATGCTAATTGTTGATAATTATGACATGCTTCAATTAAAAGCTGAGCACTATGAAGCGTGGATTGCAGAAAATGAGAATAGCGATGAATCTTACAAGGAACTTATTAAAAAAAATGCGGCAGATTGGGAAGAGTTAGAGAAAAATTTGAATGAAACTGCAATTCTGATGCGAACGAAATATATGTCAGCGGGCGAATGGCTTAAAGCGATAGACGATTATGATACATATTTAAAATTGAAAGAACTTCCTGCTTATAAAACATATGAAGCCGCGTCTGAATCAGTGCAGAAAAAAATCATGTTAAAGATGAGTGCAGAGCATTGTTCGGATTTGTCTGCTGTAAGATATGCTTTTCAGAAAAATACGGTGCTTACAGCGTTATCAAGAGCTGTTGCGTGGGGCGATGTAAAAAATATTTTGCAGACAAATGCAGAATTGCTTAATATTGATTTTAAAGAAGTGAACGGTTTAAAATCACCTTCAGAGGTATATCGTCAGCTTACGGAAAAGAGCTTTACAACAGTTTCAGAAGTTAAAAATGCATTTGATAAAGCGGTTGAGCAGCAAGGAAAAAAGGAAGCGTCATCAAGCGGCAGTACAGGCGGAGGTAGCGGTTCAGGCGGTGGCGGCAGCACAGGCGGCACAGGGATTTATGTGCCTATAATAAATACAGACGATAACAAACAGCCGACAGTTACACAGCCGCCGATTTCAACGGCAACGCCTGCGCCTGAAATTGAGGTGTTTAACGATTTGTCAGGATTTGACTGGGCGAAGCAAGACATTTTGGAGCTTTATGATAGTGGTATTATCAGCGGTACAGGAAATGGGTATTTTGAACCATCAAGAGAGGTAAAACGTGAGGAATTTGTAAAAATGATTGTTTCAGCATTTGATTGGCCGCTTTCGACAGGCGGAAATTTTGATGATGTGCAGGAAGGCGCGTGGTACGCGGAATATATTGGTGCGGCGGTTAATGCCGGCGTTACATATGGACAGGGAGATATATTCGGAGTAGGTCAGCCGCAGAGCAGACAGGATGTTGCGGTTATGACAGCGCGTGCGCTTAATCTTGATAATGCGGAAAAAGAAATTAATTTTACAGATTGCGGAGAAATATCAGATTATGCTAAATCTGCAGTAGGAGCTTTGGTTGATGAAAAGATATTAACAGGCTATGATGATGGTACGTTTAAACCGTTGAAAGCTTTAACAAGAGCAGAGGCTGCGGTTATTATAAATAGAGTTAGAGGGAG
>CAJTUY010000009.1:0-12537 GCA_910579415.1 uncultured Clostridia bacterium
CGCGCCCGTGTCCATACTTCGTTTCTGGATAAAACGATGTGCCTGTTCCTCTGTCATCAAGTGGTTTTCCATAAGATATGCCTTAGCGCTTTCAATAATTTTTTCTTCTTCAAAGGTACGCTTTTTTCTGTGCTTACGCCGTTCTATTATACCTACAAAAGTTTCTATTGAATTTATTAATATCTGTCTGTTTACAGGGAGGGTTACAACAAATATATCCTGATTATATATTTCTCCCTGACGTTCAGCCTTGACTATGCTCATAAGTTTCTGGCCATCTCTTAAATCCTCAAAAACATCATCTGCCACTGCGTCAGGGAGTTTATACCCCATAATTACAAGCACTTCGTCACAATCGACTACGGCACGCAGCAGCTCTGCCTTTGATTGGCACACGGCATATACTTCATAGCCGCTGCCATCAAGCATTATTTTTATCTTATCGGCTGTTTCATATTTCGAAAAAGCCAGCACTACTCGTTCCACCGTCCGCCCTCCTTTATCCGATAGTCAGTAACTTTTAATACTGTATCAGATATTTTTCAATCTCCCACTGATTTATAGTACAGCGATACTCATCATATTCCTGTTCTTTTGCCGAAAGATAACGCACTGCAAATCCTTCTCCCAAAAGTTCATTTATAAAATCCGATTTCTTTGCTATTCTTACCGCCTCATTAAGACTTATCGGCAGATTTTTAATTCCGAGCGACTCTCTTTCCTTATCGGACAGGTTATATATATTAACGTCAATACTCGGCGGAAGTGTTTCGTTGTCCCTGATACCGTTAAGCCCTGCTTTAAGGCACGCCGCTATTGCAAGATATGGATTAGCCGTAGGGTCAGGCGAACGCAGTTCAATGCGTGCGTCACCGTCTTTTCTGCTTGAAGGTATCCTCACAAGTAAACTTCTGTTTCTCTCCGACCACGAGATATAACAAGGCGCCTCATATCCGAGAACAAAACGCTTATATGAGTTTACAGTCGGATTTGTAAGACACGCCATATCGGGCGTATACTTTAAAATTCCTGCCGTAAATTTATATGCCGTGTCGGAAAGACCCGTCTGACTGTTTCCGTCAAAGAACACATTTTTACCGTCCTTCTTCAAAGACATAGTAAGGTGCATACCGCTGCCGCTTTCACCTGCAATGGGTTTCGGCATAAAGGTTGCGTGAAGTCCGTTTCTTTTTGCGATTGTTTTTACTACTGTTTTAAATGTAACAATCCTGTCGGCAGTTTTAAGCGCTTCTGCGCTTCTAAATCTTATTTCGTGCTGTCCCGGCGCTGTTTCGTGGTGCGACGCCTCTATCGCATAGCCCATCTCTTCAAGAGTAAGGCATATCTCCCTTCGGCAATTTTCTCCGTTATCAAGCGGAGCGAGGTCAAAACTGCCTGCGCTGTCGTGCGGTTCAGCAGTCGGATTCCCTCGTTCATCAGTGTTAAAGAGAAAAAACTCACATTCAGGCTCAACCTCAAACGTATAGCCCATTTCCGCAGCCTCTTCAATTACTTTCTGCAAAACATAACGTGGGTCGCTTTCCAAACGTTTGCCGTCAGGAGTACATACGTCGCATATCAGCCTTGCAACCTTACCTTGATGAGGACGCCACGGAAAAATTGTAAAAGTGTCCAAATCAGGGTGAAGGTACAAATCGCTCTCTTCAACACCGACAAAACCTCTTACACTTGAACCGTCAAACATACATAGATTATCCAGCGCGTCAGACAGCTTCGAGGTGGTTATTGCCATATTACGCATTGAACCGAGCATATCCGTAAATTGCAGACGAATAAAGCGCACGTCCTCTTCTTCAACCAAATTAAAAATATCCTGTTTCGTAAGCATAGCCTTTTTCCTTTCATTTATATAATATTCTTTTTACTATACTACCTAAAAAGGGCGTTCCTATCCTGTTGGAAGAAACGCCCTTGTTCTTAATTGATATTGTAGCACAGCAAAAAAAGTTTGTCAAGACTAAATTTTATTCTGACATGCAAAACGGCTTCATACCCTCCAGACTGCTCCATAGCATAAGTCTGACTGAGCCGGACGGAGTAAATCCACCATCCGGAGGTATTATATTTTCACCTTTTGTAAGCTGTATATCCCTTGCGCTGATACTTACAAGTATGCCGTTATCATATGAAGCAAATACTACACCGTATTTACCGTCCTCAGGAACGGTTATAACAGCCTTGCCATTTTCGTATTTAATACTGCAATCAACTTTAACATTTTCTGTTTGTACCACATCACTTCGTAAAACGGTTCCGTCCGCATACGTGACCGCACAAAGATACGAACCTTTTCCGCCTGTAAATTTATTTGTTGTCTGTCCCTCAACCGCATCGCCTAAAACAGTTTTGATTGTCGTTGCCGTAACAGTCGGGAAAGTCATTTTTTCCACTCCTGTAATAGAAAGAAAATATTCTCCGTCAGTCTCGACGGTAAAGACATATTCACCATTGGGATTTGCATTACATATGTCCTGAAAATCATTAGTAGCCACATTTGTAAGCGATACAAAAGAAAATTCATTTAACTGTGCGGCAGGTTTAACCTTTAATATATCATCTTTAGACAGTTTTATTTTAAAATAAGCCATATTCTTATATACATCAGGAACGCCTTTCCAACCGCTTTCACTGTCATAAGCGCTTATCTGAGCATTATGCTCGTATACCTTCGCATTTTCATCTGTCACTTCCGACACCGTTACGGTCGCAGGATACCACACATATGAAACAGGCGTGCCGTTCGCATTTACGGTATAATCATTTGAACCGGATACCTGTCCTGTTATTTTATAATCGCAGAGTTCAAGCTCTGATTTTTCATTTTTATTGATAAATTTTCCGTTTTTAGCGCTTACAAAGTAATCATCAGCATTTCTTTCTGACATATACTTGTTCCAACCGCTTGTAAATACATCATTTCTAATCCCACTAATTCTGTATGGCTCTGTATTGGTTAAAACCGAGTCAATTGTTATTAGTCTTTCACTGCTGTTATTCCTCAAATAAATATCCGCCTTGCCGGCGCTGCCTTTTATTTTCGGCGCGCCTGACAGCGTCACATTTTCAGCCTGACTGCCAAAATAAACCGCATTATCATCTGCTGCAATAACTTCACCGCCGTAAAGCTTTGCCATTCCTTCAACTGCGGCAATTGTCTGCTTATAGCTGTATTTTTTATCTGAGGTGTTAATCACCTTTCCTCTATAAAGCGAAAATACTCCGTTTGCATTTACGGTTATCAAACCTGATTCCTCAAATCCCGTATGATATGATGAAGTCAGCGTTCCATCCTCGCCGCAGTCACTCAAATTAAAGGTTCCGCTGACCGTAATTCCGTTCTCTCCCATATTGAGAGTTTTATCGTTTAAACAAAGATTTACATTTCCCTTGATTTCTATACATTCATCTATCGACACATTCTCCGCCAAATAATAATTGCCGTCTGGAAGGTCAATATAGGAAGAACCTGAGTTAATTACAGGTTCAACGACCTTACCGTCAATATACAGACTGCCGCCATCACATGTCAGCTTTTTATCGAAGGTTACCGCATTTTCGTAATTATATTCTTCGGTCATATAATGAGTATGCGTCGGTACAACAGTATAAGGATAGTATCTTGACCCTTCTCCGTATAAAACAGCAGACGGATTCAGATAAAATGCGGGACGCACACCCACTTTACCGCTTTCAACCAAATATTCGTTAACCTTTCCCGACGAAAATGCTATACGGGCAAGATAATCGGTATTTGCATTAGGCGTACGGAGCCAATAATAAATCGGATAATAATACGGCTCATAATAGTCCCCCAGATTGTCATATATATTTTTTACCTGCTGCACATCTAAAAGAAACATTGTGTCGGTAACCATTTCCGAATATGCTTTGCTGTAATTCTGTACAACCTCTGAAACAGAATCGTTATATATATGCTTTTCCGAGCCGGTTGCGCCCTCAACGTCTTTATCATAAGTCGTTAAAATCGATTTTTGAGTAACTGTATCTATTACGGCTTTTTCTTCTGCTGTAAAATTACTCAAAAATCCTGCCTCATCTGCGTATGGCGGCTGATTTCCGCAAGTCCACGTTATATTCCCTGCCGAAGCCGAAGAATTAAGCCAATCTCTTATATTACTGTCAGCCCAGTAATTTGAGCCGTGTGAAATTCTGTTTTCAGACCTGCCATGCGAGCCGCTTATATTATTTCCGCCTGCATCAAATACTTTTTCACAGATTGAATTATCTGCAATCATAAGCGGCAGGTAGCCGTCCCGATACTGTCTTGAGGTTTGTGTCGAGTCAATTACAGGATTACCGTTCTCGTCCGTACCCGTCACTTTTTCAAAGGCGACACAGCGCCATTTAATCGGCTCCGCTATGCCGTCTTCGTTTACGTCGTATGTACCCATCTGAACAAATGCGCCCAATTCTATCGGAGCATTTTCTGAATTTGCCGTTATAGGCATTATGCCCGTTACAGGAACAAGCATTACAGCCGCTGTAAGCAGCGATATGATTTTTTGTTTCATTTGCCAATCCACCTCTGATTACATTATTTTTTATAGATATAATAATTATACCATAAATTTCTCACAAAGTCAATTTCTGTCCAGCAATATTCCGTATCCGCAAAAATCCTCACATCCGTCTAAAATCAGCATACCATTTTCTGTCCGTACGTTCAAGCTGTTGTGAGAATATGTATCCTTAATTGTACATCTCCCTATGGGAACACTCACCGTACAGGGCGCATTTTCAAACGTATGTATTACGCACAATACCTTATCTGCATTTTCACGCACAACCGCCTGCCAGCCTTCCGGATGCCGTTCGCTTTTTACACGCGTCCCGAAACGTCTTGATTTTCCGTGTTTTATTACAGGTACCGCCTTTTTATAAAAGGCAATTCCTCTGTCAATTACGCTCCACTGACTGTCAGTCAGCTCCGTGACGTCACCCGACAGACACATCCTTCCCAGAAAAGCCGCCGCAACAGAATATGCAATGCGCTTTAAGCTGTCACTACGTCTTATAACGCACCATATCTGGCTTTGACGAGGTAATATTGCCCTATGCAGGTTTGCCGCTATAATAGGTATTTCAATGCACTCGTGCGCGTCGGAAAATGACGCCATAGACGAAAGCGACATAAAGCACGGTTCAAGACGGTTACCGCCTGAGGCGCAGTTTTCTATTACCATATCGGGCAGTTCACGCTTGATTTTTCTGAAATAATCTAATGTACCCTGCATATTTCGTCTCAATCCTTCTCCAAGACTGTCACTGTTGTCACAGCCTATGCCGATAGTCTCGTTATAATCAACCTTTATATAACCAAAGCCGTTTTCCTTTAAAAACCCGATTATATGCTCGTCAAGATAGTTAATTACCCATTCGTCCTTCATATCCCAGAAACGTCTGTTCTGTGTTGTCAGAGGTATTCCGTCGCGTTTTAAAAGGTGGTCCGTATTATGATAAGCCTTTGACGCTCTGCCAACGTTTTCAAATTCAAACCATATTCCTGCCAGCATACCGTATGACTTTATTAAATCCGCCGTTTCTCTGATTCCATTTTGGAAAAGTGTTTTTGACGGTATGTAGTCGCCCATACTGATGTCCCACCGCACACCGTCCTCCTTGAACCAGCCGCAGTCAACTACAAAATAATCAATACCTTTACCCTTTATTATGGAAAGGATATTTTTAATATTATCATACGAAGGATTTCCCCACGTTGTGCAGTATTCGTTAAATATTACGGGGAGTGTTTCTTCTGATTCGGGAACATTGAGATTATCCTCCTGCGCCGATACAAGGCGCGTGGCAATATCGTCTATATCTCCTTTGCACACGCTTATTACAGCGGTCGGCGCTGTAAAGGTTTCACCTCGTTCTACGGTTTTTATCCAATGACCGAACTCCCTGTCAGCCAAACCGCCCGAAATACATACGCCATCGTCCGCTCGCGTCACTTCTATCTGCCACGACGAGGGGCAGCCAAACTGCACGCCCCAGATTACTCCGTTTTTATCATCACTTACCGCCGCGAACGGGAAATATCCCTTGACAGGCATTGAACCGACCTGTCCGAAACGAACACTGTTTGAATTGGCATAACACCAGCACTCCTCAAGCTGTAAATCCTCCAGTGTTTCGCTTACAAGACGTCCCTCCTGACTCCATTTGCTCCTTAGCCGGTGCAGCGTCATTGTATTCGCACCTGCTCCGTCACTGTACGGTGAAATATTATATATTGAAAATGAGGACAGCATTTCAAGACGTATTTTTTCTGCGGAATTGTTTATAAGCTCCGTCGAAATTGTCAGATATTCACGTCCCTTGCTGTGACTTAACGTATGCCGCGCCTCGATGCCTGTATCGGATTTCAGGTATGTTGTTATCACCGTATCACCGTCAAGCTCCTCTTTTTCAAGGTGGTCATATTTAAGTGAATATGTAGTATCGCTGTATTTCATAGACGTACCGCCGAGATAACTCCCCGAATAGTTATCGCCTATGATTTTCGCTTCTATAAGCGAATGTATTTTTACACGTCGTTCTCCGTGTTTTTCCGCATTTTGGGGTTCTGTAAAAAGACCTGCCAGACCCGTTTCACTGTCAAGCGTATATGTTATACGCATATCATTTAACGCAGTGGAAAAAATTTCATTTATCATCATTACCACACCCCTTTTCATTATTAAAATTATTTTAGCATTTTTGGTACTTCTTTTCAAGTTTTTAATTGACTTAATACGCAAAATATATTATACTGTTGTAAATGGAGGGTTTAATTATGCAAAATTTCAAAAAAATTCTGTCTGCGCTTTTAATATGCGCAGTAATCTCCCCTGCCGCCGTATCGGCAGAAAATATTTCTGATACTTATACTGCCTTCGGCGAATTTGAACAATATGATTTTTCTTTATCATCGGATAACAGCAACATTGACAGTGCAGTTACATATATACTGGATAAAATCGCTGAAAGTCAGCCTGACACTATTGACATTTCACAGTTTGGTATTGAATATACTCAGGAATGTTTTGACGAACTTTACATAAAACTTCAAAACTCTATGCGTTTTGAACACCCTGAGCTTTTTTATCTGTCATACTATTTTAATGTTGCCCCCGTTGACCCCGACAGTTCATATACATTTTTTAAAACGATTGTTATGAATAAGCCGGTTGATGTTTCGGATGAAAACGGAAATATAACTCAGGAAATGCCTTACACAATGAGCAAAGAAGAAATAGCAAGACGACAGGCAATAATCGACGAGGAAACAAATCATATTCTGTCGCTCGTTGACGATAATATGACGCCGCTTCAGAAGGTACTTACGGTTCATGATTATATTTCCGCAAATTACAGTTATGATTTATCTCTTGAAAGCAGCACTCTTGATACTATGATTATGCAGAGAAAAGGTGTTTGTCAGGGATATTCATATTTATTTTATTATATCATGCAAAAACTTGATATTCCCTGCATAAATGTTCCGAGCAACGCATGCAGTCATATCTGGAACAAGGTTCAGCTTGACGGTCAATGGTACAATATAGATATTACCCATGACGACCCTACACGCACAAACATTGATTATTCTTCGGGAGATAAGCGTACTCACTTTTTAATGTCTGATGAAGAATTTAAGAACATGTCCTGCCGTCAGCATTATACATGGAACAACGAGGACTATTGTCCTGCCGTTGACGATGGCTACAAATCTTCAGTTTTGCGCAATATAAATTCTTATGTCGTATATAAAAATAATACATTCTATGCTTTTGATGAAAATTACAGGCTGTGTACAATTGATTTTGAAAATAACGCCCTTATCCCTGTTGATACTACCGCATCGGATTGCACATGGTTTACCGATAACGGATATTATTATGATAAATTCAGCGGTCTTACCTTATATGCAGGACATATATATTTTAACACCCCGAACAGTGTGTATATGTTTAATCCAAAAACAAATACTGCCAAACTGTATTATACCTATAAAAATAAAAATGACAGCGACAAAGCTCATTTTTATGGTTTGAGAACCGCAGACGGCAAGTTATATGCTGAATACAGCGAGAACCCAAACGAGGAACCCACTTTACTCGAAATATCGGTTCCCGAACAGAGCTTACCGTGTTCTTATGATATACATTCACTAACCGGCAACACGATTGAAATAGACTTTTCAATACCTGATAAATATAAGAACACTGTGACAACCTTTATTCCTCAATATAATGACAAAGGAATTTTTATAGGTTTTGCAGAGCCTGTTAATGCTTCGGAAAACGAAAAACAGCAGTTCAGATATTTTGATGACTGTAAAACAATAAAAGCATTTATATGGGATAACACATCATACAAACCCCTTGCTGAATCAGTACCATATATAGTTGAGTAACTAAAAACGCACCCTATGGGGTGCGTTTTTCTATTCCTTTTTTACATTTTCACGTATTCTTTCAATAGCTTTTTTCTCTATTCTTGAAATCTGTACCTGTGATACTCCTATTATTTTTGCAATTTCAGATTGTGTTTTACCTCTGAAATACCGAAGTAAGATTATTTCCTTTTCGCGCGGCTTAAGAAGGGCGAGAATATTGTCAATCATAACCTTATTTACAACTCCGTCCTCTATTTCACCGCCTGCTATTGTATCTAAAAGCTGTATTTCCTTATCGCCGTTATCATATATGCTTTCATATATACTCTCGGGCGGCATAGCGGCATCAAACGCCTCAACTAACACATCTGCTTCAATGCCGCTTTCATCGGATATTTCCTTTATCGTAGGTTCGCGCCCGAGTCTTCGGCGAAGTATTTCCTCACATCTCCAGCCCTTCAGTGCATTTTCCTTTAACGTACGGCTTATCTTGACTATTCCGTCATCCCGTAAAAACCGCTTTATCTCGCCTGTTATCATTGGAACGGCATATGTAGAAAACTGTACGTTAAATTCAGGATTAAACTTCTTAACCGCCTTTATAAGTCCTATTGCGCCTATCTGTATTAAATCCTCACTGTCATAGCCGCGACTCATATAACGCTTTACAATACTGTATACAAGCCCCATGTTTTCTTCCACCATAATATTTTCCGCCTGCTTGTCCCCCTCACGCACACGCTCTATTAAAGCAGTATTATCTCGCACGCTTATCACCTACTTTAACTTTTTCGCCATAGTGATGCGCGTGCCTTTGCCGACCTCGCTTTCAACATCAATACTGTCCATAAAGGTTTCCATTATTGTAAAACCCATTCCCGAGCGCTCCATTTCAGGTTTTCCCGTAAAAAGCGGTTCTCTTGCGCGGCGGATATCCGGTATACCGACACCGTTATCGGAAATAACAAATTCCACAGTATCATCGAAAATTGTACCTTCCATTGTCACAATACCCTGTGAATTATCATATCCGTGAATTATAGCGTTTGTTACCGCCTCAGATATTGCCGTTTTTATCTCGGACAATTCGTCAATTGTAGGGTCAAGCTCCAGCACAAATGCCGCCGCAACGCTTCTTGCAAATCTTTCGTTATCCGACTGATTTGGAAATTCCACCTTCATACTGTTTCTATACATTCAAAGCCGCCTCCTTTATTCCGCGTTCTATCGTATCGGCAACAACTACAATGCCGTCAATTCCCGACATTTTGATTATACGCTTTACTGCGTCCGATGCTCCGTAAATTATCACGCGTCCGCCCAAAGCGCGCGCTTTTTTACAGCGTCCCATTATAACTCCGATACCCGACGAATCCATAAATGCAACGGACGAAAAATCAAAGGCAACATTTATCGCTCCGGTTTTCATCAGTTCTCTGTCAACGCTTACGCTTATTTCAGCAGCCGCGTGATGGTCAAGGTCACCGCAAAGCTTAACTACAAGCGTACGATACTTGCCCCATAAAAATAGTTCCATATGTATCACTCTCCTGTAAAATATTGGTTTTATCCTATCTATTTATATTTCTGCATATAACGGCTTATTTCCTTTGATGAAATTTAAGAACCTTTGTCGAAATATATAATACATGTATAAAAAAAGAACTGCCGCATATAAATGCAGCAGTTTCTTTGCTTAATTAAATACAGTAGTCTTTGCAGACGGATTTGGCAGCTCTATTTCGTACGGTTCTTTAAAGCTGTATCCCTCAGGAACTATCTGACTTTCACCGTTAAGTGGCTGTGTAAGAATAAACGCAAACACAAGCGCTTTTGCCGCTTTTGCTCTCGTAACCTCAGCTTTTGGTTCAAGTTTTGTACCGTTTGAGATTGAACCTCTCGCTATTCCCGTTTCGGTTCTTATCAGTCCCAAATTATATGCTTCCTTCACTTTTTTATAAAGCGCATTATCAATAGTATCGGTGTCCTCCAACGCTCCCCAACCTGTGAGCGGAATGTACGGTGAACCCTCATATTTTATATTCGGGTCATAGTTGGGGTCATCGGGTGATGGTACAGAACCGTTTTGCTTCATATAATCAGTCTTATTCCATTTACCTTCACTATCCCTGCCATATGCCGCAAGATAAGCATCGTATAAAATCGCGCCCATTGCCTCACGCGTAAGAGGCGCGTCGGAAGCAATTCTTGTTGTTTCCACCAATACCGGTTCAGCCGAAAATTCAGCAGTAACCGCTGTATTATCAGTAACTGTAAATACATATTCTTTAGAAGTTGTTTTTGCTTCTCCGTTTACAATAATGGATTTATTGATATAATTCTCGTTCGGAACAGCCACCACTTTAATCTCATCTCCGCTGTTTACCGCAAGTGAGGATGTACTTTGCGGATAGTCTGTTGAAGCGTACATTATTCCGAACAATCTGCCTGTACCCCCGTTTGTATAAAGTTCGTAGGTTTTTCCTGCCTCAACATTAAATACAACTTCTCCGAACACATTAGCTCTCTTATCCGCTCCTGCCTTTTCGCCTTCTATATATTTTTCCGACTTTGTTCCGTCTGTTTTGTTTTCACATGTAATAATCTTCGTATTATCAAAATACAGATACATCGTCAACGTTCCGCTTTCCTTTGCAGTATAGACAGGCTGCTTTGCTCCGTCGTTTCGTACTTCTATTGCATTTGTTGTAACTGCTTTATTGGTAAACACTCCGTTTTTATCGGTTTTCTTAACAACTACCGACGGCGCGGTAAGCGCAAAATAATCATTATCCGAAATAACTTCATTCACATCCACTTCTGCCGTTATATCTGCCGTTGAGCTGTGGAACGCGCTATTATTATAAACCGTAACAGTACCGCCTTCCGGCTGAGTCACAGTAACCGCAAGTTCACCGTCAGCGGACAGTAAAATATCCTGACTGTCTGCTCTATTATCCGTCATTACACTTACAGGAGTTGCCTCTGTCACCAATTCACCATAAGTTTTTGTATAAGCTGAAAGAGTATTCTCCCTAAGTCCGAATGCTGTTTCAACGCCTCTTGCGAACTCTCCTGCCGTGACAGTTTCCATCGGCTTAAACATATTAGCCGCATCCTTATGCAGCAAGCCGAGCTGCAATGCCTTTTCAATATTATTTCTGTAATAATAAGCTTTCTCAGACTGCTTCTGCGCATTTGGCACAACATCAACCGCGCTTACGTCACTTGCCATTTCAGGAAATACCGCCGACCAGTCGCCCGACCGAGCCGCCGTTTGCACCTCCTGCTTCATATACGAAACAAGCTCTGTCATAATAGCCTTATCTGTATATACGTCTTCGCTTGCAACAGACTGGTCATAAATACTCTGAAGAATTATACGCGACCACTGCTTTGATGCCGCCTCCTTATAATGAGTACCGTCACCGTTTGCGCCGTTTGCCGCATTATTTGCAGGTGTTTCTCCGGCTTCGGTATTATTATAAATATAGGCAACCTCTTTTCCGTCAAGCTTATCTATATATGCTTTGGCGCCGTTATACAGCTCCGCCAGCGCAACCTTACTGTCACCTGCCGCCTTTATTCTCATATCAGCGGGCGAATCGGGATTAAATCCGTTAGGCTTCAATGCGCCTTCCGAGTATATTCCTGTCGAGCCGTTAACTCTCGGCATAGCAGTAACAAGCACAGGCGTCATTCCTCGCGCCTTTATTGCTTCAACGTACATATCAAGCCATCTATTATAGCTTTCATTGTTTACCGCAAGGTCATCTTTCTTTGTTCCCGAGCCGCGCGAAAATCTGTTTGTACTTATAGTTTCATCATTATGAGCGGAATGGATAAATACAAAATCGCCTTTTTTACCTTTTATCAGTATTTCATCAAAGCGTCCCTCGCAATAATTGGATTTCATTGCGCGTCCGCCCATTGAATAGTTAATTACATTTATCTTTGATGTATCGAAATAGTTTACAAGCGTCTGCCCCCATGCGCTTATAGTTTCATTAAATGTATATGTCTTCTGTGTTGAATCACCGAGAATATGAATTGTAGGTTTTTCCGCCTGTACATTCTCAATCGGAGTAACCGTTATTTTCTTAACCGAAACG
>CAJTUY010000009.1:12570-16968 GCA_910579415.1 uncultured Clostridia bacterium
CTTCACGGGTTCAATTTCTATTTCAATAAAATCCTCGCCCGTTGCGAAATCATATGACCATGTACTTCCCGACCAGGCTGCGCTTACAGTTCTCTTAACCATATTGGCATTGTCCCAGTTTCCTGTTCCCGTAATTTTGCCTGAATCCATGCCTGTCGGAGCAACGCGCGTATTGTCCTTTGTGCCTGCAACTTCAACCTCAAGATGATAAGCGCCCGCTTTGCCTGTATCTATACGGTAGATAAGTCCTCCGTTGTTATAGTCATCACCATCGTCACTGTTCTGCTTGCTGTGAAGATATTCTCCGTCACTTTCGGTAATACCTGCGCCGTCTGATGTAAGCGTTATCTGTGATACGGGCGCAACCTGTCTTTCATGCCCCGAAGGCATTATTGCGCCTGACTTTTCTACAAAGCCCTTACGGTTTGAAGCCGTATATGCAGGAACTTCAGTCATTGATGTAAAATCTACTGTCAGTGTTCCCTCTAAAGAAGGCACATCTGTATTTATACTGAACGAGCCGCACAGCGGCTTCATTCCCTCAAGCGAATCCCATACCATAACCTTGTCTGCTTCAATCCCCTCTATCGTTACAGTGCTTCCTGATATTTCTGCATTCTTTACTGCTGAAACCGCACCGCCGCTGTATTTTGCTGCAATAATAACTCCTCCCGCAATATTACTGAGTGTTACTACTGTGTTTCCGCTGTTTACTTCGGCTGATACCGAAGGCTTTCCTAATCCCTCAGCATTTGCCGAAAACGGCATAATAACTGAAGCTATAACCGCAATTGCGCATACAAATGCAGTAATTTTTGTTCTTCTCAAAAAAATCCCCTCCTGAACAGTTAATATTATTTACATATATTTTAACACATCAGGATTTTTAATTATATCGGTATTTTGAGGTTTTATATAGTTTTATTGTTCTTTTTTATTGCCTCCCACAAACCGTTAAGATATGACGCGCCAAGCGCTCTGTCATACAGACCGTAACCGGGCATTGCCGACTCATCCCAAATCATTCTGCCATGATCCGGACGAATAGGTCCTGAGAAGCCCGTATCATACAGAGCCTTCATTATTTCGTACATATCAAACGAGCCGTCTGACGAAAGATGCGCTGCCTCCTCAAAATCACTGTCTGAATTAAATCTGAGATTTCTTACATGCGCAAAATGTATTCTGCCTTTAAGCGAACGTATCATGTCGGGCAAGTCATTTTCACGGTTTGTCCCGTATGAACCTGAACAGA
The DNA here is from genome assembly GCA_910579415.1 of uncultured Clostridia bacterium. Lineage (GTDB taxonomy): Bacteria > Bacillota > Clostridia > UBA1381 > UBA1381 > Hominilimicola. Next base: position 13,826 of record CAJTUY010000009.1, read on the forward strand.
ACGTAACTCCATTATGTACATCATTCACCATATTCATCATCCGCAGAATATTCTTTTTATTTATGATAATTCTCGGTAGTCCGAACACGCTCCATGCAGGGTCGTCAGGGTGTATTGCCATTTTGATGTCATACTTATTGCACACCGGCATGATTGCTTTAAGGAAATATTTCAGATTACCAAACAGCTTTTCCTCGTCTATATCTTTATACTCCTCAAAAAGCTCCTTAACCTTAGCCATTCTTTCAGGTTCCCAGCCCGGCATTACGGTACCGTTCATATCGTCCGCAATACTAGCAAACATTTCCTCCGGAACAATTTTATCAATATCAGCCTGATTATATGCAAGCACCGTCGAACCGTCATCACGCATACGCGCAAGCTCGCTTCTCGTCCAGTCAAATACAGGCATGAAATTATAACACACCAGATGAATATCCTCTTTTCCGAGATTTTCAAGCGTTTCAATATAATTTTCTATATATTTATCCCTGCTGCGCGAGCCTGTCTTTATATCCTCATGTACATTTACACTCTCAATTCCGCTTATATGCAGTCCTGAAGCGTTTACCTCAGACTTCATCTGCTGTATTGCTTCACGCGTCCATTTTTCGCCTGCGGGCATATCATAAAGAGTTGTTATAACCCCCGTAACTCCTGCCACCTGACGTATCTGCTTCAATGTTACGGTATCAAATTTTGAGCCATACCAGCGCATTGTCATCTCCATTATTAAAATCATTCCTTTCTGCTTAAAGTCATACTTCCCTGTAAAAATCGTCTTTAATCTCTGATATTACTATATAACATTCTCGCCCGTAAAGCAGTCTGCAAGGTACACGCCATGTCCTGCCATACCAGTAATCGTCGGCTATAAGTTCCCCATCTGCATATATTTGCGCGGCGTCACCAATATAGTTAATCTCTGCAAATCCATAACTTCCGCTTACGTTTATACGCTTCCACGAGCGTTTACGTTCTCCGCCTATGCTTAGTTCCTCAGCATACGGAGGGCAGAACGGCTCGTCTGTAATATCCGAAATTGTAACCTCCGTCTTTTCAGCCGGCTGATTTATTATAAACTTTTCAAAATCTGAGCCGTTCCATTTTAAGCATTCAAATGTACCGTCCTCGACAGACACAACGCTTCCGTTTTCCTCATACAAATTACAATTATCGCCTATATACACGCATCCGGACAGCTTACGCATATACTTCGCTTTATCCAGAGACACCGTAATTATTGTTATACCTTTATATTTTATAATGCTGTCTTTAAAGATTTCACCGTCATCAAATTTATACTCAGTTTTTACAGAAGGTATCCGGGCGAAAAAGAAAGTATCGCCCAGCCTGCACAGCGGCTGTGCCGTTGCATATTCCAGAACGCATTTTCCCATATCCATATTAAACGGCATGAAAAAGCTTATTTCATCTCTGACATCAATCGGCGGAAACATAACACTGCCTGTATTTATAACAACATTCTCCGCATCGTCAAGACATGTTAACCGCTGATAGTGATTTATAAACACAAAACCGCTTCTGCCGTCCGTACGCATTCCGTATCGAAGCGATGACGTATCATTTACAGCCACCGTTTCCGCCGCGTCTACTGCCTCCATAGGAGCAAGCGTTTCACCAAAGTCCTGCACGAACATATGGAGCATATTCAGCAGTCCGTACTGCTCGCGTACCTCGCCATACTCCGACAAAGGCGCCTGAAAATCATATGAAAGTATAGGATAATCATTCGGATACCCCGTAGCTCTGCTCTCATTTAAGGTTGATTTCCTGCCTATTTTGTTCGTGCCTCCATGATACATATAATAACCCACCAGATTATTGCCGTCGCCTATCTTTACAAGCGAAACTGCATAAATATCCATCGGCTTTATAAAAGGTCTGCGGTGGTGCGTTACCTGTATTCCGCCGCCAAGCTCGCATGTGGCAAAAGGATACCTGTCATACGGAAGCTGCCAGCCGTCGTTATCGTCTGCACGTGCAATTAAATCCGTACCTATTGCGGAGTCGTTTCTCATACGGTTAAAAAAATAGTGCGGCGAAGGAGCAAGACGGTTTGTGTGGTTTTCCCAAGGAGCTTCACAGTATCCACCGAACACAGGCACAACCTCATCAACCGGTATCTTTGCCCCCTGTGCGCTGTTCCAGCCTGTAACAGTGTATATCGGCGCTTCAAGCCCTGTATTTACTGCTATTTCCTTTAACTTTGCAAGATGCTCTGCATCGTCTGTAAGTTCATTTTCAAGCTGTATTGCAATAATATTACCTCCGTCTTTATAAAAAAGTCCCTTTACTTCATTATAGATTTTTTCATACCATATACTGATTTTTTCAAGGTATTGAGGATTATTACAGCGTATTTTATACGGTTTTTCCAAAAGCCAGTCAGGGAAACCGCCGTTACGGCATTCACCGTGCGCCCATCCCCCTATTCTTATCACTACGTCAAGACCCGCTCTTTTACATTCCATAATAAACGCGCGTATATCATTATCACCCGAAAAATCAAACTCGCCTTCGATTTCCTCATGATAAATCCAAAAAAGATATGTAGATACTATTGTTATTCCGCCTGCTTTCATTTTGCAAAGCTCTCTGTACCATTCATTTTTGGAGTATCTCGAAAAATGAAATTCACCCATTATTCCAATCCAAGCTTTTCCGTCACGGGTAAAATAACGGCTTGTAACATTTATTTCTTCGCCCTGCGGATTTTTACCTCCCATATTAAGATGATTTATCTTAAGCGGCGTTTCCGTATATTCTTTAAATTTATATTCCATTATTCCTGCTTCTCCTTCATAGCTTTATATAATTCTCTGTCCGTCATATGATTATCGAGTACAAGCTGAAGGAATATACCCTTATCCTCCTCTGCATATACTGCATCACGGTACCATTTATCATGACGCGCATTATCTCCGTATTCGCGTACCATACCCATAAGCTTTTCCGCCATATACGCACTGTGCTTTATATCCGAAAAACAGTCGTTTTCATAAAAGCCTTTCCATATGCCATGCTCGCTAAGACGCATTTCACTGTTTGCGCTATGGTAAAGCTCCGCGCTGTCACCCAACAACACAAAGGCTTCTTTCCAGTTCTCGTTCTTCATTTTT
>CAJTUY010000009.1:16980-42655 GCA_910579415.1 uncultured Clostridia bacterium
CACAGTAAAAATGTATTTTTGACTGCATAAGAATTGTATCGTCAAACAGACTTTTTATCTCACCGCTTAAGCTTTGACTTGTTTTATTGCAAAGATTAAAATAATCATCAAGTTTTTTCAATCCGCTTTTTACAATATCATTAAGCTTTTCGGTCTGAGCATATATATCCCCGTCGGCTATCCAGTTTAAATGCTTTACATTCCCTCTGTCACCGCGTATAAGACTATGAGCTATTATACGCACATTTTCCGTATAGAACTGTTCACCTGCATGTTCATCATCATTTTTCCCATACTGTATCATAGCCTCAGGATATTCAAGCAGCGCTTTTTGAATGGCATTATCATCTCCGTAATAATCATGCGCAAACTCCATGCTGTGACTTTTATCTGATATGCTTTCACCAAACCATTTCTTACGCACAGCATCAAGATAATATGCATGCGGCTTCACATTTGAACAGTTTATTACCCAAAAGTCAGTACCGTCATTTTCAATTACTCCCGTCAATTCCCTGTCAACAAAGTTTACATAATTTTGAAGCATCGTTATATGGTTTGCTGCTTGCAGGTCATAAAATGACACATGATAATAAATACCCTGTCTGCCGCCGCCCTTCACAGGCATTGCGTCTACTCTTACATCATGATTATCCCTGCGGCGCGTAACCATTTTACCGTAGCCGTTATCTGCCTTTACTTTTATAATATCATCATCTAATTTAATTAAACCCTTATCGTAAAGTTCCATAATCTCTCCATAGAGGTTTGTACAGAACACCGGATTTTTTATGTGCTTTTTAACAATATCACACTGCTTTTTTATAAGCTGTGAAATAAGTTCACCGCGCTTTTCCTCTGTGTCAAAGCGTCCGCTTGTATCACTTGACCAAAACGGATTATCTCCCTGACCCCTGAAGCACAAATTCCATATCACCTTATATTCCGACTGCTCCTTAACCGCGTCCTCCCACAGCTTATAAAAAAGCTCTTCACTTTCTGTAAAGTTCGGCGCAACACCCGGATACGCGCGTGAAAACATTTCAGCCCCCAGCGGCTCGGCATGATGATGAGTTATCCACAGTCCCATTCCATTTGCCAATTTTCGGTTCTTACGCGACTGCTTATCTGTACCGGGAATTACAGTATTTCCGCCGCAGCGAAGCAGGGCTTCAAAACCCATTCGCCATACCTCTTCATTACTGCCGTTTACAGTCCACTTGTTTATAAGCACTTCATCATTAAAAAACCAGCCGCGATAGCGTATAACAGGTTTCTTGGAAGTGATTTCACCTGTCGGAATTGAAATGCCGCCGCGCTTGTCTGTTTTTTGGTCAAGCCAAAACCAAAACGGCTTTATGCCGAGATATTTTTCACTTATGTACAGAAGCGCATAAACAAATCCCAAATCGTCCGAAGCGGCAATTGCAATGTCCTCATCTACTGTTATTTTATATTCCTCGCAAGCTATTGACGCGTCATAAAAAAGTCTTATTTCACCGCCGTCAGCTCCTGCTGTATTAAAGCTTTTTTTCATATCCCGTTCCAATATTTTAACCGCATTATTTACAGGCTCAGTGTTTATTTCCGAATTTATTTTTGTATTCAAATTAAATGTAAAATCCATATTATCCCCTCCCACTGTTAATTATAACAGATACTTTATAAATGTAAAGCTTTTTATATCAAATTCATTGACAGATTTGCCAATATATTATATTATAAAAGAAAACTGATAAAAGGACGGATAGCACTATGAAAACTGCAAATGCACCGCTGTTCCGCGACCCTGTACACGACGGCGCGGCAGACCCGGTAATTATATACAACGAAAAGGACGGTCTTAACTACATGCTATATACCGCGCGGCGCGCCGACGCCGAAGAAAAAGGCGTTATGTGGGTACACGGCAGCGATATAGGAATTGCAAAAAGCCGTGACGGCGGCAACTCATGGGAATATGCAGGTGTGTGTCAGGGACTTGAATACGAAAGCGGTCAAAACACATACTGGGCGCCTGAAGTTATATATCACAACGGACTTTATCATATGTATGTAAGCTATGTACCCGGCATCCCGTCTGACTGGAAACACCCGAGATATATTCTCCACTATACATCTGACGATATTATAAACTGGAACTTTCAAAGTAAACTTGCGCTTTCCTCAGAAAAGGTAATTGACGCATGTATTTTCAGAATGCCTGACGGAATCTTCAGAATGTGGTATAAGGATGAGGCTCATGGCTCACATACATACTGCGCCGACAGCAGCGATTTGTACAACTGGACAGTTAAGGGCTGTGTTATTGATGATGTCGCGCATGAAGGTGTTAACGTATTTGAATTTAACGGTAAATACTGGCTCATTACCGACTGCTGGCAGGGTCTTGACGTTTATTCCTCCGATAATCTCACTGACTGGGTAAAGCAGGACAGACGCATCCTTGACAAAGGCGGCAGACGTACTGACGACGGAGTTATCGCGAACCATGCAGATGTTGTCGTTAACGGCGGTAAAGCGTATATATTCTATTTTACGCACCCTGAACGAAAAGGAAACATGCTTGACGACACAAACGCAGGCGAGCGCAGAACTTCAATTCAGGTTGCGGAACTTGAGGTTAAGGACGGCAGGCTTGTATGCGACAGAGATAAAGAATTAAGTTTAAATTTAAAGAAGTGACGCATTAAGCGTCACTTCTTTACCTCTATTCTGAGTTTAAACTCAAATTCCTTTTCATTAAAACGATATTCCTCGCGCGTGAGAGGTCCGCAGCTGTTCTGCCCTATACCGTTTTGCTTATAATCTATGCAAAGCACGGTATCCTTACATTTCTCCAGTTCAAAGTTATGTCTTTTCCGCGTCAGCTCCTCCTGAGTATAGTGTGACGCGTTAAACGAGAACGGTATATCAGCGCTTATACGCAGCGTATCTGTTTCAACATAGCGTGTGCCGAAATGACTGCCGTTTTCCTGAGGCTTTATATAATCTTCATGCATGTCATCCACCGTAACTTTAAATTCATCAAGGTACGAGCATAAATGCTTATCCGAATAGCTTTCATACGGTCCGAAGCCGTAATACTTTATATTTTCTCCCTCTGTAAAAATCCGCAGACCAAATCTTGGAAGCATGGGAAGCACCTCGTCAACCGTCACATTTGCCATCATATCAATTGTCCCATTGGTATATACCGTCCATTCAGACGTTATATCTGCTATTTTACGCTGTGCAACAGGAATTAACGCGCTATGACATGTTATTACCGCGATGCTTTCAAGCTGTTCGCAGCTTACGCTGTACACAAACGGCTTCACTCTGTCATATCCCGCTGTTATCCAGTCAGGGGCAATATTTCTGTCATTATCGGTGGGTGCGCGCCATACATTCCATTCAACAGACTTTTTAACCGCGTCATTAAGCTTTTCAAAATTGCCTGTTACTTTATCAAACGTATAACTAAACGCATCTCCCGAAATTATTATACTTCTTCCATTTTCCTCCGCTTTTATTGTTCCTTCGGCATTTATGTCGTTGAGTTTGGGAACAGTATCATTTATTATAAGCTGTTCAAAACCTGCTTCATACCCTTTTTTTGCCCATGCCGTATCATGCTTATAATACGCTTTTATCATTATCATATCGCTATTGGGACGGGGAAAGCTCTTTTTACCGCGCGGCGGTACATCAAAGGCTGTTTCCCTGCCGTTTATTTCAAACGTCAGCATATCCGACAGATTTAAGAAATCATATCTGTTTTCAACAATAAGTATATTGCTGTAAGTTGTCACAGCAAACGGCTTAATCGCCTGTTTGTATTCGAGCAGACCCGTATGCGGCTTTCTGTCAGGTGTAACAAGACCGTCAACACAGAAGTTTCCGTCATGCGGGTATTCGCCGAAATCTCCGCCGTAAAAATATTTACCGTCACCCATAAAAACAGCATGGTCACACCATTCCCAAGCAAAGGCGCCGAAAAAACCGTCGTAACGGTAAAGACGGTCTATATACTCCTTTATTCCGCCCGGACCGTTGCCCATTGCATGAATAAATTCACACTGCATATACGGCTTTATCTTTGACAGACGGTCTTTTTCCGTCTTTGACAGGTTACTCTTTGAAAGTTCAATCCATTCTCCAGCCTGCTCATACGCTCCACCGTTATCAGAGCTTATCGTATGCCACACATGTTCTCCGGGCGCTTTGAAATATTCGTCAATCCACTCATATGAAGCATACATTGTACTCATGACATCAAGCATTGAAGTATCGTTTATATGGTCAGGCATCTGCCACAGGCTGCTCTCATAATGCGTAAGACGCGTCGGGTCATATTCCTTAACCCATCTGCCTGCCGCTTCGAAATTCACGCCGTAGCCACCCTCATTTCCAAGCGACCACAGACATACGCAGGTTCTGTTTCTGTCCCGTATAACATTGCGCTGTACCCTGTCCATGACTGCATCGCCCCATTCGGGATTATCAGCAAGCAGTCCGAATGTATTTGCCTGTGAACCGCCGTAAATAGATGCAGTACCATGAATTTCAACATCGCTTTCATCTATTACATAAAAGCCGAGTTCATCGCACATCTGCATAAACCATCCTGAATTCGGATAATGGCTTGTACGCAACGCGTTTATATTATGTTGTTTCATTAGTATTAAATCGCGTTTTGCCTGTTCTCTGCTTATTGTATAGCCTGTTACAGGGTCGCTGTCATGGCGGTTTACCCCCTTCATCTTAACAGGCTTATTATTTAAAAGAAGTATTCCGTCCTCAATTCTGATTTCACGTATGCCGACCTTTTCCTTTATTACCTCTTTTTCAGTAATTAAATACAACGTGTAAAGATGAGGCTGTTCGGCATTCCATAAAATCGGATTTTCAATCGTAATTTCACGTTCTGTTCCGCTGTAAAACTTCTTATGGCCATCATATAATTCAAGCATTACAGGCATATCAGCGTCAATATCCACGCAAATTTTCCCGCTTATATCCGTAGTTACCGTATAATCGCGTATATGCTTTTCAGGACGTGTTAATATGTAAACATCTCGAAAAATACCGCTCATTCTGAATTTATCCTGATCCTCAAGATAACTTCCCGTACACCACTTCATTACAAGCACACACAAAGTATTTTTACCTGTCTTTACCTTGTTTGTTATATCAAATTCAGATGGCGAATGCGATACCTCGCTGTAACCTGTAAACTCACCGTTTATCCATACATAAAAGCAGGAATCTACTCCCTCAAAGTTTAAATATTTTCTGCCGTCTGCGTCACATTCAAAATCGGTAATGTATGCGCCGCACGGATTTTCATACGGTACATACGGCGGATTAAACGGAAACGGATAGCGTGTATTGGTATACTGATGACAGTCATATCCCTGCGTCTGCCAGCAGGACGGCACCGGTATTTTTTCAAAGCCTTCTGTTTCACCTTTTATAAAGCTTTGAGGAACATCATCAACACATGAAAAATACATAAAGTCCCAGTCGCCGTTAAGGCTCTGCTTCCTGTCCTCATTCCCCTTTTTTGCGTTTTCTGTATCAGAATAAAGCTCGCAGTATGCGCGCGGTTTTTCCGTTCCTATATGAAGTGTTTTTAAATCTTCGTGATATTTTATAAATTCCATAACTGCACCTCCGATATAAATTAGTATATCGAAGTGTTTCATCATTGTCAATATAAAAAAGTAAAAGGACACTAAATAATTCAGTGTCCTTCATCCCATGTGAATTTTTCCGCAACAACACGTACAATTCCGCCCTTAACGCTTATAAGTCCTCCGCTGCATTCGGCGGTTCTTATGCTTCCATTTTTATCCGTAATTTTTGCGATACCCTTATTAACAGGCGCGACATAATCGGCATGACCTGCGAGTATGCCCACATCCCCTGCCGCAGTACGGACTGCAACAGAGCATACTTCGTCATCTGCCATGAGTCCTTCAGGAGTTACTATCTGCAATTTAAATGTATTCATAGTCTACTCCTTCATCTTAGCCGCTTTTTCTCTTACTTCGTCAATTCCTCCTGCAAACAGAAAACAGCTTTCGGGAATATCATCACATTTGCCTTCTATAATTTCCTTAAAGCCGCGTATCGTTTCCTTAACCGGCACATACTTACCCTGCATACCTGTAAACTGCTCTGCAACAGAAAAAGGCTGCGACAAAAATCTTTGTACTTTTCTTGCGCGGTTTACTGTATTCTTATCCTCCTCACTCAGCTCGTCCATACCCATAATCGCAATTATATCCTGCAATTCGGTATATCTCTGCAAAATCTGCTGAACCGCTCGCGCAGTTTCATAATGCTCCTCACCCACAATTTCGGGGGTAAGTATTCTTGAAGTGGATTCAAGAGGGTCAACAGCAGGATAAATACCGAGTGAAGAAATCTGTCTTGACAGCACCGTAGTTGCGTCAAGATGCGCAAATGTGGTTGAAGGAGCAGGGTCTGTAAGGTCATCGGCAGGTACATATACTGCCTGTATAGATGTAATAGAACCGTTTTTTGTCGAGGTAATACGCTCCTGAAGCGCACCCATTTCTGTTGACAGCGTAGGCTGATAGCCCACTGCCGAAGGTATTCGCCCGATAAGGGCGCTGACCTCCGAACCTGCCTGCGTAAATCTGAATATATTATCTATAAACAGAAGTACGTCCTGATGCTTTTTATCACGGAAATATTCCGCCATTGTAAGTCCTGTAAGCGCAACGCGCATTCTTGCTCCCGGCGGTTCATTCATCTGACCGTATACAAGTGCGGTCTTATTTATAACACCCGACTGCCTCATCTCATTATAAAGGTCATTACCCTCACGCGTACGCTCTCCTACTCCCGAAAATACGCTTATGCCGCCGTGTTCTTTTGCAATATTGTTTATAAGCTCCATTATAAGTACGGTCTTTCCCACGCCCGCGCCGCCGAACAGTCCGATTTTACCGCCGCACGCATACGGAGCTATCAGGTCCACAACCTTTATTCCTGTTTCAAGCACTTCTGTTGTACTGTCCTGCTCCTCATATGACGGCGGCTCACGGTGTATGCACCATTTTTCCTCTGTTTCGGGCTGCGGCAGATTATCAACCGCGTCACCAAGTACGTTAAATATACGTCCTAAAGTTTTCTCACCGACAGGCACAGTTATTCCGTCCCCTGTATCGACTGCCTTCATTCCCCGTACAAGTCCGTCTGTGGAATTCATTGAAATACACCTTACAACATTATCGCCTATATGCTGTACAGCTTCTGCGACTAGTCTTTTGCCGTTATACTCAACCTCTATGGCATTCATAAGTTCCGGAAGACATTTATCCTCAAAACGGATATCCAGTACCGGTCCTATTATCTGCACTATTTTTCCTATATTGCTCATATGCTCATTTCCTTTATTATAAATTTTCCGCGCCTGAAATTATTTCTGTAAGTTCCTGCGTTATTGACGCCTGCCTTGCTCTGTTGTATTCCAGCTCCAGCTTATCTAGCATAGCGTCGGCATTATCGGTTGCCGACTCCATAGCATTCCGCCTTGCGCTGAGTTCTGACGCTATCGACTCGGAAACAGCCCCGTAAACCATTCCTGAAATATAGCCGGGAATTATCCTGTCAAAAACCGTTTCCGCATCCGGCTCATATATGGTAAGACTATAACGCGTATTACGCATTCCTTCACTTGTATGTTCAATTCTCACAGGAAGAAGACTTACTGTTTTTGGCTCTTGTATCAGTATATTTTTATAGCTTGTATACGACAAAGTAACTTTTGTAAATTCGCCTTTTTTATATCCTTCGGCAATAAGCTCTCCTATCTTGCTGCACTCGTCAATACCAATATCTCCTGCGCGTTCGTAATCTTCGGTATACAGTGATGAGTCCGTAAAATACTCTGTTACCTTTCTTCCTATCGGAAATATTATATCATCATCGCCTATATTCAGCGATTTAAACAGATTATGATTGTATCCGCCCGCAAGACCTCTGTCACCTGCAATTACAATACAGAGTGTTCTGCCTTCGCGCTTACGCGTAAACACAGACGAAAAATCCCTGTTGTCACGCGCTATATTATCCATCGTTTCGGAAAGTATGTCAAAGTAGGGTTTTGAGTGTTCTGTCCTCTCCATAGCCTTCCGCATTTTGGAAGACGCCACCAGCTCCATAGCTTTAGTAATCTGACGGGTACTTCTGATACTTTTCATTCTGTTTTTAATTGTTTTCATATTTGATGCAGACATATTCTACCTCTTACATTCCTCAATCGCCTGTCTGAGTTTCTTTTCTGTTTCCTCAGTCAAATCACCCGTTTTTGCAATATCATCAATTATATCATGCGCTCTTGTTTCAATATATTCAAACAGCATATGCTCATAATCACTTATCTTATTTACAGGTATATCCTCAAGCATATCATTTGTAACCGCATATATTATAGCTACCTGCAATTCCACGCGTACAGGCTTATTCCGTCCCTGCTTTAATACCTCTACAATCCTTTCGCCTTTTGCAAGACGCCGCTTTGTATCCGCATCAAGGTCTGAACCAAACTGCGCAAACGCCTGCAATTCACGATACTGGGAATAAGCAAGCTTTAAGCTTCCCGCAACCTTTTTCATAGCCTTGAGCTGAGCATTTCCTCCGACACGGGACACGCTTATTCCCGGATTTACCGCAGGCATTACTCCTGCATGGAAAAGCTCGGTTTCCAGAAATATCTGACCGTCTGTAATTGAAATTACATTGGTTGGAATATATGCCGAAACATCGCCTGCCTGTGTTTCTATAAGCGGAAGCGCCGTAAGCGAACCGCCGCCCAAATCATCTGAAAGTCTTGCCGCGCGTTCCAAAAGACGCGAATGAAGATAGAACACATCACCTGGATATGCTTCACGTCCCGGCGAACGTCTTAAAAGCAATGACAATGCGCGGTAAGCAACCGCATGCTTTGATAAATCGTCATATACAATAAGCGCGTCCATACCTTTGTACATAAAATACTCACCCATTGCGCAGCCTGCATACGGAGCTATATACTGAAGCGCAGGCGCTTCTGATGCCGTTGCGGAAACCACAATCGTATAATCCATTGCGCCCGCCTTTTCAAGAGTATCCACAATAGACGCTACCGTAGAGCGTTTCTGCCCTATTGCTACATAAATACACTTAACTCCCGTATTCTTCTGATTTATTATCGTATCAACGGCAATTGCGGATTTACCTGTCTGCCTGTCGCCTATTATCAGTTCACGCTGTCCGCGTCCTATCGGTATCATACAGTCAATGGCTTTTATTCCCGTCTGCAGCGGCACGCTTACGGATTTACGCTCTATTATTCCCGAAGCTTCCTCTTCAATATTTCTGTATCCGCTTATCTGAATTTCACCCTTGCCGTCAATAGGATTTCCAAGCGCGTCAACCACCCGCCCCAAAAGTCCTTCTCCGACAGGAACCTCAGCAACCTTGCCTGTGCGTTTTGCTACTGAGCCTTCCTTTACGGATGTTCCTCCGTCCAGCATTACCACACTTACAAAGTCTTCCTCCAGATTAAGCGCCATTGACATTATGCCTTCATCAAGCTCTATAAGCTCGCCTGACATGCAGTTTAAAAGCCCGTGAATACGTGCAATCCCGTCACCGACTTCTATAACGCGTCCCGTTTCGGTTTCATTTATAATATTATCATAATTTTTAATTCTATCTTTTATAACCTTACTTAAATCCTGCATTGTTACTCCTCACTTCGTCAGGGCTTTTCTTATTTTTTCAAGCTCAGTTTTTATGCTTGCATCAATGCGGCTTTCATCGGTTTCTATAACTATTCCGCCGATACAGCTTTCATCTATATGTTTTTTCAGTACGATTTTACCGCCTGTTTTTTTCTCCAACCGTTCCGTAAGACGTTCCAGCAAATTATCATTTAAAGCTTTGGCAGTAGTTACGTCAACTACGCTTATGTTATTCTCACTGTTGTAAATACGTTCATATTCCTTGAAGCAGTCGCTCAGATGATGTACCATGTGTTTTTCGCTTAACAGCTTCAAGAAATTAAGTGTATAGCGGTTTACTTTCCCGAAAAAATCGTCATTTAAAATCGTCATAAGCTCACTATGCTCTATCTGCGGAGCATCAAGAATTTTAACATAGTCGGGATGTTCCTCAAAAAGCTCTGAAACAAGTCTTAATTCTGAGAGTATCTTATCCTCCAGTCCCTCCTCTTTTGCAAGAGAATGAAGGGACATACCATATGTTTTTGCCGACATTTTAATCACCTGCCTAAATTTGGTCAATTATGCTTTCTATCAGTTTTTCATCCGCACTGCTGTCCAATCTTTCACTGATAAGCTTTTCAGCGACATCTACCGCCATTCCTGCAATATCCTGTCTTGCTTCTTTCATGGCATTCTGCCTGTCAAGCTCTATCTGTTTCTGAGATTTTTCCGAAATATGTCTTGCATTCTCCTGCGCCTCGCTTATAATACTGTCTGAGCGTTCACGCGCTCTTGACACAGCGCTTTGAATAATTCCGTCTGCTTCTGTTTTTGCTTCATTCAGGCGGTTTTCATATTTTTCACGCGCCAACTCGGCATCCTGCTGAGCTGTTTCAGCAATCTTATAAGTATTTTCTATTTCCTCCGCGCGTTTTGATAAAATCCTGTTTACAGGCTTAAACAAAAAATGTCTTAAAAGCAAAAACAGAATAATAAAATTAAGCCATGTAAAAACCATTGTCCAAAAATCAATGGTTACAAAATCTAAATATTCCTCCACTTCCCATACTCCCTTTCCTGCGGATTAAAGAAGTCCGATAAGCGGATTTGCAAACAGAAGTATAAGCGCAACAACAAGTCCGTAAATACCCGTTGACTCCGCAACAGCGCATCCAAACAGCATAGTTGACGTAATTGCGCCTTTTGCCTCAGGCTGTCTTCCGACCGCCTCAGCCGCCTTACCTGCTGCAAAACCCTGTCCTATACCCGGACCCACACCTGCTATCATAGCCAGTCCTGCGCCAATTGCCGACGCTGCCAATACAATTGCCTTTTCCATAATTATCTCTCCTTTTGTTTTATTTATAATCTTTGTTATTCTGCTTTCATCTGAATAAATACCATTGTCAGCATACATATAATATAAGCCTGCAAAAAGCTTGTAAACAAATCAAAATATACTGAAAGTACCGCAGGCAGACCAATCTGTAAAAATGGTATTGCCGCAATAAAATCATTCGGTATCCATGACAGTACCGCTGCGCTCAGCGATGCCAGTCCGCCGTAAACAAGCGAGGTTATAACCAGTCCTGCGGCAATATTACCGAAATGACGGAAGGTCATTGAAACAGGGCTTGCTATCTCGCTGATAATGTTGAGCGGCGTTATAAATGCGGCTGGCGCGGTGAATGATTTAAAATACCCCAGAATACCGTGAGCCTTTATCCCGCTTGCCTGTATAAGTACAAAGCTTATAATCGCCCATGCAAGTATTACGCTCAAATCGCCTGTATACGGACGCATACCCAAAAGCGATGACAGGCTCCCGATTATTGATATTATGAACAGTGTACCTATATACGGTGCAAACGATATATAGCCTTCGCCCATTGTATCCTTTACAAGGCTTTCAAGCATAGTTACAAGCTTTTCCAGCGCAAGCTGTTTTTTTGACGGATTTCTTACCCGAAGTCCATGTGTAAGCCATACGGACACTGCCGTAAGCGCCGCCATTATTATCCACATATTTACTATACTTTCCGTGACCTTAATTCCCGAAAAAATAGGTATGGTAAATATCACCTTAGGTCCGTTCATCGTTCTCGGCTTTCCTTTCCTTTTTTCTTATTATGTTTATAATAAATATAGCAATCTGCGGAAAAATAAGCGGAATTACTACGCACACATAGTTCAGGTAGCTCACCTTCATCGCCCATACTACCGCTGCGGCAATTATCGCCAAACGGAAAATGTACCCGAAGCCTGCAAGATATGATGCGCCGCTTTGCTTTTCAATACACTGTTCCAGAATAATTCCCATAAGCGTAAAATTGAACACCGCAACCACGCAGCCCAGAAGTGTGCCTAATATTGCAGCAGCGCCGAAATATCCAGTTGGAACAGTAACGATTATCTGAATTATTCCAAGTATTAAAACCGCAATTGAAATATTCACTATTTCTTTTCTTAAGGTCTTTGACATATCAAGTCCCTCCTCTTATTACTATTCTATCATTTGTACCGATAAATTCAACCCTCAAATTTCCGACATATGTATATTTTACCACATAAATTATCAATCGTGTATAGTTTTAACAAAAAGTTCACAAATATTTCACTATATCATTTTTACCATAAATCTGTATTCATTATTCATATAATATTAAACAGGCTGTCTTTAATAAGACAGCCTGTCCGGTTATTTAATCACAATTGTTTTTATAATCTGATTTTCTTCAGGAACATCGTCCATGCCCAGCTCTGTTACTGATTTCGTTTTTGTTTCCGCTATTTTATCAACATACTCCATACCGCTTGTAACGCGTCCGAATGCAGCATACTGACCTTCAAGCGAAGGCGAGCTTTTATGTACTATAAAAAACTGACTTGACGCGCTGTCCATATCAACGCTTGTACGCGCCATAGAAATTACGCCTCTGTTATGCGGAATAAGATTGAAATAGCCGTTCACAATAAATTCACCCTTTATCGTTTCCGCCTCTTTCTGCGTTAAATCTGTTTCAAATCCGCCTCCCTGTATCATAAAATCCTTTATGACACGGTGAAAAACAAGTCCGTCAAAAAAATTATCCTGTGCAAGCTTTACAAAATTAGCAACAGTCTTCGGAGCAATGTCGGGATACAGCTCCAATGCTATTACACCGCCGTCTTCAAGCTGAATTTCTGCCTTTACCGTATTTGCAGTATCACTTACATATCCCTTATAGGCATTATACATTTTATCCATATTGCGTTCATATGTCTGGAATTTTTCGGCAAGCCCCTCTTCTGTCTGCTTCTTTTCATAATCAACCGTTACGGTAGATGTGTTTCCGTCCCAGCCAACCTTTGCGCCGAACATCTCTCCTATCGCCCGTATCGGAACCATTGTAAATCCGTCCATATTTACAGGCGGCGCTTCCATAATCGTCGCGCCCTCCAGCGCAACAGCGCTCATTTTAAATGCGCAGTCGCGTCCAATCCATGTGTAATACAGACTGTTGCCGTCGGTAAGCGTGATACCGCTCGTTTCACTGTCCCACGACACATCGCAGCCTAACGCTTCTGTTATTGCGCGCAACGGCACAAGCGTGCGTTCCTCCATAATAACGGGCGGTTTTTCCATTGCAATTTTTTCACCGTTTACAACTACTGATATGCTATCCGCATTAACGGCAGGCATAAGCATTAAGGACAATGCCATAACCGATGCTGATAATATTACTTTTTTCATTATATAACACATCCCTCTTTTAAATTCAGCTATATTTTATCATATTTCTGCGGCATTTTCAACAAAAATTTATCATAGTTGAAATATTTGTATGTACAAAATATAATTTCTGTGATACAATAATATTTAAGCTAAAGGTTTTCATATTATAGGAGATTATTGAAATGAAAAAGAGTGATTTAAAAAAACTTATCATACTGGGCGCCGCCGTTACGGCTGCGGCAGGCATTACCGCAATTGCAGTCACACAGTACCGCAAACACAAAACCGCGCTTGAATTTGAGCGTAAAAGAAAGCTGTCATATCAGCATGCATACATTGCGGGCGGCGGACTTTCCGCGTTTGCTTCCGCGCTTTATCTTGTCCGCGACTGCGGAATTTTGCCGCAAAATGTACACATATTTACAAACAGCGCTTACATGCACGGAAACCGTCACATGGGTTATATCTGCCGTCGCGGCAAAATTATAAACGAAAACAGCGTCAATTTATTTGAGCTTTTAAACGAGGTTAATTCACTTGATATTCCTGATTTAACAGTATGCGATGAAATACTTAATATCTATCGTTCAAACTCAAAAACAAGAAATATTACATTTATTGACGAAGATAAAAATGTACTGGATATTTCCGATATACGCTTAAGCCGCTCCGACAGAAAAGCTCTTTTAGCCCTTATGCAGATTAAACCCGAAAAGCTCAGGCTTCTTACAATTGATGATATTATGCCAGTCAGCTTCCTTGACAGCCGTTTTTACAAGCTGCTGTGCGCCGCTTACGGTTTTGACGACCATTCAGGAGCATATGAGCTTATGAAGTGTATACAATATCTTGACGATACTCTGTCGGGTACATTGCCGGACGCATTTGACCGCGATGAGGAAATTACACAGCCTTTAAAAGCGCATCTTGAGAAGCTCGGTATTGACATACGCGAACGTGCTTCGGTTTCGGATATAGATTTCGAGGACGGCAAGGCGTCTGCAATTCATTTTACCGATAACCATGTACGCAAAACCTTCTATCTTAACGATGGCGATATCTGTATACTTCCCACTGACGGAATGGCTGAATGCGAGGCTTTGGGAAGCTTTAACGAAAGCGCTCCGAAGGTTTTCGGCGAACCGTACGCTCTATGGGAAAAGCTTGCGCGCAAAAGCTCCGCATTTAATGACCCTGCTGTATTTTTTGACGGTCATGACGGTGACATGGCGGAGGAATTTACAATTACGCTTTCAAATCATCTGTTTACAGAGCTGATTGACAAGGTCACCTGCGGCGCGCTTGGAATGAACGGAATTATTGTACTGGATAATTCAAACTGGAAAATGACTATCTGTGCAGTGCCGAGTACGCATTTCAAGGACATGAGTGATGATATGGCTGTAATATGGGGTACTGCATCGTGCTTTAACCGTCGCGGCGAATATACCGATAAAACCATGACTGACTGTTCGGGCGCAGAAATTCTATATGAACTGGTTTCATGCCTTAACCTTGCGGACGCTTGGGAGGATATACGCGAAACGGCAGTTAATGTTATTCCATGTCACCGACGTTATGAAAAATCATACTTAAGTCCGGTGCCGTCCAAGCTTGAAATTATTCCGACAGGAATCGAAAACTTTGCTGTTTCGGGTGATTTTGCCGACAATGATGACAATACGGTATTTTCAGCGGAATATGGCATTATTACTGCTAAAAAAGCGGCATATAAGCTGATGAACAGCAATAAAAATATTTACCGCGCCAAACCCAATTCAGGACGGTACATTAACAGAATATTAAAGAAACTGTAAGATATTTCAAAGACTGACGTAAAATTACGTCAGTCTTGTTTTTTATTTGACAAGTCCCTGACCGTATGCTATAATACATTTGCAACATAAGTTAATACTTTTCACATTCAAGTCTGTGTTTTTTATTGTTTAAAAATGCATACTCTATTTTCACATACTTGAATTGTGTTGAAAACTTGTGTTGCAGCAGTGAGTAATGCATTTTTATGCGTTGCTCAGGCAACGCATTTTTTAATGCGTGAAAATACATACGGAAAGGAGGATAACAGACAGTATAACTGTCCAAAATGTACTCTGAATTATTGTCACATGTAAAAAGGGACTGCAATGCAGTCCCTTTACCATATCATATATTCTTTTTTACAGGTTCGCCGAACACAGGCAATCCGTTTTCATCATAATCAAACACTTTCGCTCTCGCATGACGGTTATGGTCATAAAGCGGATCACCGTTTATCTCCTTATAATTCCTGCTGTGATATATCAGCACATCTCTGCCGTTATCGGTTGTAAAGGAATTATGTCCCGGTCCGTACTGCTCATTTTTCTCACTTGTCATGAATACAGGCACATCACTCTTACACCAAGAAATTTTATCCAGAAGGTCGCTGTCCTCATCTGCCCACAGCATACCCATACAATATCTCCAGCCCGTATCCGACGCCGAATAGGTAACTATTACCTTTCCATTTCTTACGAGTACGGCAGGTCCTTCGTTTACTTCAAACCCCTGTTTCTCCCAGTAATACTCGGGTGTACTCAAAAGAAGCGGCTTTGTATCAAGCGTCCATGGATTTCTCATGCGCGCAATATAGATATTTGACGGTCCATGCTCTACTATCTTCTGCGCCCACAGCGCATACTGAACATTCTTATGCACGAAGGTTGTCATATCCAGTGAAAAGCTTTCAATTCCGACATTTATTCTCCCCAGCTCAATCCATTTTCCTGTCATGGGATTTTCACCCCTGCACATTAAAACATACGGTCTTATCTCCCAAATGTCAACCGAATCGCCTGCGGTAAAATAAATATACCATGTTCCGTCTATATAATGCAGCTCCGGCGCCCAGATATGCGCTCCCATTTCACCTGTTGAATGTTTGCGCCATACAACAACAGAATCAGCCGTTAAAAGCTCATTAAGAGTTTTTGCCCTGCGTATTTCAATACAGTCATACTGCGGCATTGAGCCTGTAAAATAGTAATAACCGTCTGTGTGCAAATATACATACGGGTCCGCCCTCTGATAAACCAGCGGACTGTTATATTCAAAATTTTTGTCCATTTCCGTAACCGTTCCTTTTCATAATCGTACGGAATATATTATAATCCGAAAATGTGTGTTTGTAAACACTATTTTTGAAATTGTCTGCCTGTATTGTCAATTTTATAATTATCACTATAAATAAGCTCGGAAACAGTTGCAAATTCATATTTACATTCCAGCGCCTCCAGAATTTTAGGCAGTACATTTGCTGTTGACTGTGTACCGGTATGTAAAAGTATTATGTCGCCCGCTTCGGTGTTTGTTACGCTTCTGTCATAAATAGCCTGAGGCTGAGCGTCGCCATAGTCAATTCCGTCCACCGACCATTGAATATATGTCCTGCCGCTTTTATCGGCAGCCCTTACGACTGTATCATTATATCCTCCGGACGGCGCGCGCATAAGATACGGCTTTTCACCGATTACCTTTTCAATAGCCGCATCACATTTATCAAGGTCGTTTATTATGCTTTCCGTACCCATTTTCGTATAATCCGCATGGTTATATGAATGATTGCCTATTTCATGACCGTGTTCTTTAATCTTTAAAATCGCATCAGGGTACTTTTCAACCCATGTTCCGAGAACAAAAAATGTCGCCTTAACCTCATACTTGTCCAGTGTAGTAAGTATTGCGTCAATATCCTCATCACCCCATGCGCAGTCAAACGTAAGCGCAATTTTATTATCATCGCGTTCTACGCTGTAAATAGGTACCTCTCTGCCGTTGACCATAAATACGCTTGCCGTACGCGTAAGCGAAAACCACACTACGGGTACTGCCGCCGCAATAAGCAGCGCGATAATTATATGCCGCAGCTTAATTACAAAAAAACTCACAATGCCGACCTCCTAAAACAGTAATTCTTATTACTATTTTATTCCGGTCATTAAGCGTTTATTACTTATTGTTACAGCAGCCACGAAGGCAAAGCTGTTGTTCTGGCAGGTTCGTTCCTTTTCGGCGTGTCTGTTTTTTCCGCAGTGTCCTTCTTTTTAATCGTTCTTACTGTCCGTACCGTATTTTTGACGTCAGATTTCTTAATATTTTTTAAACGTTCTTCTATTTCTTCATCCGTTTCCAGAGGCTCGCTCTTAAAACGACCTGCAAACAACTTTCCTTCCCTGTTATGCGTACGGTTAAAATAACGCGCATAGCTTGTGGTTACGGGCTTCATTGTCATTGAAATACCTCGTATTCCCTCTTTTACCACCAGACGGATTTCTTCCTTTGTAATTTCACATGCATGTACAATTCCCGTCGCAAAATTCTTCTCAAGAATTTCCCTGAACATTGTTTTATCCTCGTTTGTTCTGTACAGCTCCGCGCCCTTTAATACTATGTAGTAACAGCCGCTTTTACTTATCTTTCTTGCTTCCCGTGCCATTTTATTGTCCCTCCTGATTTTTTTTACTATTACTATTTTACCACATTTTTTGCAGGGACACTAAAACATTTTGATTACAATTCAAAGACAAGTTGGTAATAAAGCATTACAATACAGAATATTTATTAAAGAAAACAATAACAGGAGGATTAGTGATGAAAGCATACCACAACATGACCGCAAAAAAAGCGGCGGAAGAATTGAAAAGTAATCTGAAAAGCGGTCTTACTACCGAAGAGGCTCGAAAACGTCTTGAAAAATACGGCAAAAACGAACTCGCAGAGAAAAAGAAAAAAAATATATTTGTAAAATTTATTGAGCAGTTCAACGACTTTATGATAATTATACTGCTTGCGGCAGCGGCAGTATCATTTTTTACTTCTATAATGCAGGGCGATGCAGACATTACCGAGCCTGTCATAATTCTTGCAATAGTTGTTCTTAACGCGCTTTTGGGAGTTATACAGGAAAAACGCGCCGAAAAAAGTCTGGAGGCTTTAAAAAAGCTTTCCTCCCCTCATGCATGCGTTTTAAGAAGCGGTAACGAACTTAATATCAATGCTTCAAATGTAGTGCCGGGTGATATTTTAGTAGTATCGGCAGGCGATTTGGTAGCCGCCGACTGCCGTCTGATTTCCTCAAACAATCTTACGGTTGACGAATCTGCTCTTACAGGAGAAGCATTGAATGTCGAAAAAGATGCGGAGCTTATTTTAGATGAATTCGCCCCTCTTGGCGACAGAAAAAATCTGCTTCTCGCCTCCACATCCGTAACAAGCGGAAAAGGAATTGCCATCGTAACAGGCACAGGCATGAATACTGAAGTAGGAAACATCGCCACAATGCTGATTACCGATGAGGAGGAACAGACACCGCTCCAGAAAAAGCTTGCCGACACCGGCAAAACGCTCGGCATTGCAGCGCTGTTTATCTGCCTTGTTATATTCGTTGTAGGTCTGTTTCTGCACCTTCCGCCGTTTGATATGTTTATGACTGCCGTTTCTCTTGCCGTAGCTGCAATCCCGGAAGGTCTTCCTGCAATCGTTACTATAATGCTTGCGCTCGGCGTAATGCGAATGTCCAAGCACAATGCAATTATACGCAATCTGCCGTCAGTTGAAACTCTCGGAGGCGCGTCTGTTATATGCTCCGATAAAACAGGCACCCTCACTCAAAATAAAATGACGGTTTCAACCACATATACACAGGATGACAAAATGTTGTTCAAGTTATGCGCTATGTGCTGCGACAGCCATGACGGTCACCAAAATCCAACCGAAAACGCACTTTTAAGTGCAGCTAAGGAATACGGCTTCGACAAGACTGAACTTGACAAACGCATGCGTCGTGTGGACGAAATCCCATTTGACTCCGTAAGAAAACGCATGACCACCCTTCACCGTGATATTAAAGGCTATAAAACCATCGTCAAAGGCGCTGTCGAATTTGTACTGCCGCTGTGCCGAAGCATAAATAACGGCAGCGGCGTTATTCCTATGTCAAGCCAGACACGGCGTAAGATTATGTCCGAAAATACACGCATGACCTCCGAAGGGCTTCGCGTAATAGCCGTATGCTACCGCGATGACAGCGCCAAAGAGGAAATCAACGAAAACAATATGATATTTATGGGACTTGTCGGTATTGAAGACCCTCCGCGTCGTGAGGCTCTGACTGCTGTTGAGCAGTGCAAAAAAGCCGGCATACGTCCTGTTATGATAACAGGCGACCATGCAGGCACAGCCCTTTCTATCGCGCGCAGAATAGGTATTGCGCGTCTGAGTTCCGAAGTTATGACAGGCGAAGACCTTGACAAAATCTCCGAAACAGAACTGATACATACCATCAATAAATACAGTGTTTTTGCGCGCGTTACCCCAAGCCACAAAATGAAAATTGTTAAGGCTCTGAAAGCAAACGGCGAAATTGTAGCCATGACCGGCGACGGTGTAAACGATGCACCTGCGCTTTGCGCCGCTGATATTGGATGCAGCATGGGAATTACAGGCACAGATGTTGCAAAATCCGCGTCAGATATGGTGCTTACAGATGATAATTTTGCTACAATTGTATATGCTGTCCGCGAGGGAAGAAGCATTTTTGCAAACATTAAAAAAGCGGTTCAGTTTTTGCTGTCAAGCAATATAGGTGAAATCCTTACTGTATTCGGCGGAATAGTATTTACTCAGGTATCTCCGCTTACAGCCATTCAGCTTTTATGGGTTAATCTTGTTACCGACTCGCTTCCGGCTATTGCTCTTGGTCTTGACGCTCCCGAAAAGGACATTATGGAAAAAAAGCCGCGCTCACCGAAAAAAGGACTGTTTGCAGACGGTTTATGGGCTTCCATAATATTTGAAGGACTTATGATAGGCGCACTCGCTCTTTTAGCCTTTTCGCTCGGCACAAATGTATTCGGAGATATTATAACAGGCAGAACAATGGCATTTGCCGTACTGAGTATTTCACAGCTTGTACACGCATTCAACATGAGAAGCGAACACTCCGTTATAAAAGCGGGTCTTTTTAAAAACCCTTATCTTGTACTGTCATTTATAGCAGGACTTATATTAGAAGTATCCGTTATTTCAGTACCGTATCTTGCAAACATTTTCGGAGTTGTTCCGCTCGGGGTTTTAGGCTGGATAACAGTTGCAGTGCTGTCCGTAATGCCGCTTGTTATCGTAGAGACTCAAAAGCTTATATCCTTCGCTCTTCACATTGACAGACATAACGACAAATGATATAATTATCATATATCAGTCGGAAAGGATAAACGAAATGCTTACACTTAACGATTTAAAGAAAAATGAAACAGGAATAATAACGGAAATACATCTCACGGGACTTATGAAGCGCCGTCTTATAGATATGGGAGTAACAACGGGTGCGGCGGTAACTATGCTTCGCGCCGCGCCTTTGGGCGATCCTGTTGAATTTTACATATTAGGCTATAATTTAAGTCTCAGACGCAAAGAGGCAAAACAGATTATTATAAAGAGGACGGTGGATAAAAATGCCTGCAACTAATCTTGGAAAAGAATTCACCTTCGCCCTCGCAGGAAATCCCAACAGCGGCAAAACAACCCTGTTTAATGAGCTTACAGGCAGCCATTATGAGGTTGGAAACTGGGCAGGTGTTACGGTTGAACGCAAAGAGGGTATATGCAAATATGTATACCATGACCATATAACTCACTTTGATACGCACGAGCATGAAAGTGAACACAAGCATGACGAGGCGCATAACCATATACGCATAGTTGACCTTCCCGGCATATACTCACTCTCCCCAAACAGCGCGGAAGAAGTTATAACACGCGATTATATTCTTCGCGAAAAGCCTGATTTGATTTTAAACATAGTAGATGCTACAAATCTTGAAAGAAATCTATATCTTACCACTCAGCTTGCGGAAATGGGTACTCCGATGGTTATAGCGCTCAATATGATGGACGCATTGGAGGGAAACGGTGTTTCTGTTGATGTCCCTGCGCTTCAGCAGGAACTGGGAATACGCATTATGCCAATATCCGCAAGCAAGGGACGCGGTGTGCAGGACCTTGTTACTGAATGTCTTAAAACAGCTTCTGAGAACAAGCCTCCCGAATGTCCCCTTAAATACGGCACGGATATCGAAAATGCAGCAGCGGATATTCAGACCTGCGAATGTTTAAACCGCCTATGTTCGCTTAAACTCATAGAGCATGATGCACGTCTTAAAAGCGATATTAAATGCGAAAAAACACATGCCGCTTTAAAGCAGGCTTCCAAAAATATAGCTGATATTGAAACCTACATAGCTGAAAAGCGTTACAGCTTTATTAAATCAGTTACAAAAAAATGCCTCAGCATTACAGGAGAGAATAAACAGGCGTTACGCACAAGCAAAATCGATTCCATAGTTACTCATCCCGTTTTTGCTATACCTGTGTTTATTTTGATAATGTTTCTGGTGTTTGAAATCACCTTCGGCGCATTTGGCTCGTTTTTATCAGACCTTGTTGATAATCTGTTTAACGTACGGTTCGCAGGCTTCGCCGAAAAATGCCTTGAAGCAGTCGGAGCCGGCGCATTTGCAAAAGGTATTGTTGTTGACGGGGCAATTGCCGGAGTTGGCGGAGTTGTAACCTTTTTCCCTCAGATAATGCTTCTGTTTTTGTTTCTGTCTTTTCTGGAGGATTCAGGATACATGGCGCGTACAGCCTTTATAATGGACAAACTGTTTATGAAGCTTGGTCTTTCGGGCAAATCGTTTGTACCTATGATTATGGGATTTGGATGCAGTGTTCCTGCAATAATGTCGGTAAGAACACTGGAAAACGAACGTGACAGAAAGCTTACGCTGCTTTTAATTCCGTTTATGTCCTGCGGAGCAAAAATGCCCGTTTATGCAACATTCACAGCAGCTCTGTTTCCTGATAATGCAGGAATAGTGACCTTCAGCTTATATTTAGCCGGCATATTCCTTGCCATAGTTTCAGGGCTGATATTCTCAAGAACCGTACTTAAAGGCGAAACTCCGCCCTTTGTGCTTGAACTTCCGCCCTACCGTATGCCTACACTAAAATCTACATTTCACCATATGTGGGAAAAGGCAAAGGATTTCGCAATACGCGCAGGAACAGTGCTTTTTGCAGCCAGCGTAATAATATGGTTGCTGCAAAATCTTGATTTTACGCTTCATATGACGGTCGACAGCTCACAAAGTATTATAGGTAAAATCGGACAGTTAATTGCGCCTGTATTCATTCCGTGCGGATTCGGCGACTGGCGCGCCGCTGTAAGCCTTATGTCAGGCTTTGCGGCAAAGGAAGCGGTTGTATCAAGCATGTCCATTCTATACAGCACAGGCGGCGCATCAGGACTTATATCCGCGCTTCAGTCTTCTTTTACTCCGCTGTCCGCATATGCATTTCTTATATTTGTACTGCTGTACGTACCGTGTATAGCGGCTGTATCAGCGCTGTCAGCTGAACTTAATTCACGTAAGCTTACAGTATTTTCAGTTTTATATCAGATAGGTATTGCATATATAATGTCAATGCTGGTATTTCAAATCGGCAGTTTGTTTGTATAGTATGTACAAAATTTGTTTTTTTAACTGTCAATACTTGAAAATCGGTATGATTTGAGTTATAATGATGATATTAAATATTCATTTGAACCAATGAGGGTTTAGAAGTATCTTTTACTTCTATGCCCTCTTTTTATTTATAGGAGGGACTGTATATGTCTGCATATATTTCAAGCGCACTCGAAGACTATCTTGAAGCTATTTATCTGCTTTCAGGCTTAAAAACATCTGTAAGAATTACTGACATAGCCGTACAACTCGGTATTTCAAAACCAAGCGTTAACAGAGCTGTAAATTCTCTAAAAAAACTGGGGCTTGTATCTCACGAGCCTTACGGCGCAATCATTCTGACTCAAAGCGGACATGAGCTTGGCGAGCAGGTCAGCCGCCGACATATTATGATAAAAAAGTTCCTTATGAGCGTTCTTAATCTCAGTGAAAGTGATGCTGATAACGAGGCATGCCGCATCGAACACGGAATAAGTCAGAATACGGTAGAGAAAATAGAAAACTTTATGAAGGACGCTGCCGTATAAAAAGAGCTGTATGAAAACAGCTCTTTTTTTACTTTTTTAATGTTTTTACAAACTCTTTATCCTCTTTTGAAATTCTGTTAGACTCGCGTATTTTACGTACCGCCATATTCTGCGTTACGGCATTAAGATTATTATTCTGTAAAAATTCCATAGTCTTATCCCTGCATTTCGCAGCGGCAGTGGCAACGAGCCACCCCTGCATCATCTGCACATAATAAAAATCCGAATTTACCGAATTCACATATTCAAGTACTTTGTCGATATACTTATCGCTGAGATAAAATTCCAAGAGACACCCAAATCCAAAACGCACAATCCATGAATTTTCATTATAAATAAAATACTCTATATCTGCAAAAAATTCATCAGGATACTTCTTTATTCCCTTAAAGGATACTATGTCACATATTTCCCAGCTTGTAATTTTGGGAACAAAGGATTTTATGTATTCAAGCATCTGAGGATAATCACACTTTATAAGCGTCATAACAATGCCCTCCAGCATAATCTCCTCGCGATAGTTTCCCTTTTTACATTCCAGAAAATCCGTATAGTTACCTTTGGAAATCTCCTTTGCAATCTGTCTTAATACAGGTATCCGTATACCGAGAGAGTTTTTCTCCGTAGGGACAAGCGAATCGCTGAACTCCTTATATTTCCCGTCCGCAAGCGTCTTCATATATTCAACAAATTCATCATAATCCTGCTGCGTCCAGTGCATTCTTTTTAGCTCCATATTTAATCCTTTCAGCAAAGTACCGCTGTCAAGGAACAACCTCAGCAGCGGTAACAACTCATTTCTTTATCAATACATTCCGCCCATGCCCGGATCCATTGCAGGAGCCTGAGCAGGAGGCTCCGGAATATCAGTTACGAGGCTTTCTGTTGTAAGTACCATTGATGCAACAGACGCCGCATTCTGAAGTGCGCTCCTTGTAACCTTTACAGGGTCGACAATACCTGCGGAAATCATATCAACATATTCCTCCGTAAGAGCATTATATCCCTTACCTGAATCACATGCCTTTACCTTATCAACAATTACACTGCCTTCAAGTCCTGCATTTTTAGCAATCTGCCATGCAGGCTCTTCAAGCGCCTTAAGCACAATCTGTACTCCTGTCTTTTCATCGCCTTCTGTTTCATCAAGAAGCTTTGCAACAGTCGGAATTACATCTATATAGCTTGTTCCGCCTCCTGCTACTATGCCTTCTTCGACAGCTGCCTTTGTAGCGGCAAGCGCATCCTCTATTCTGAGCTTCATTTCTTTCATTTCGGTTTCAGTAGCCGCGCCGACTTTAACAACTGCCACGCCGCCTGCCAATTTCGCAAGTCTTTCCTGAAGCTTTTCCTTATCAAAATCAGATGTTGAAGCTTCAAGCTCACGTCTTATCTGCGCTACTCTGTCTGCAATTGCATTCTTATCGCCTGCACCGTCTACTATAATAGTAAGCTCCTTCTGAATTTTAACCTGTCTTGCTGTTCCAAGCTGACTTATCTGAGTATCCTTAAGCTCAAATCCTAATTCTTCGCTTATTACCTGTCCGCCCGTAAGAATAGCTATATCCTGAAGCATTTCCTTGCGTCTGTCACCAAAACCCGGCGCTTTAACAGGTACGCATACAAATGTACCGCGAAGCTTATTTACGATAAGTGTTGACAATGCCTCGCCTTCAACGTCCTCAGCGATTATAACCATCTTTCTGCCAGCCTGCATTACCTGCTCCAAAAGCGGCAGAATTTCCTGTATGTTCGAGATTTTCTTGTCGGTAATAAGTATAAACGGGTCGTCTAAAACAGCTTCCATTTTTTCTGTATCTGTAACCATGTACGGTGTTATATATCCTCTGTCAAACTGCATACCCTCAACAATTTCAGAATATGTTTCAGCAGTCTTTGACTCCTCAACAGTGATTACGCCGTCTGCCGTTACCTTTTCCATTGCCTCAGCAATAAGTTCGCCGATTTCCTCATTAGCGGCAGATACAGCGGCAACTCTTGCAATATCCTCTTTACCATTTATTGAAGTAGAAATTTTCTTTATTTCTTCAACAGCTAATTTTGTTGTTTTTTCTATTCCTTTTTTTACTATTACTGGATTACTTCCTGCTAAAACATTTTTTAGTCCTTCCTTTATCATAGCTTGTG
>CAJTUY010000009.1:42665-43101 GCA_910579415.1 uncultured Clostridia bacterium
CGGGTTTGCGCCTGCTGCGACGTTCTTTAATCCCTCGCGTACAAGTGCCTGCGCAAGAAGTGTAGCTGTTGTAGTACCGTCGCCTGCTACATCATTTGTCTTTGTGGCAACCTCTTTTACAAGCTGTGCGCCCATATTTTCAAATGAGTCCTCAAGCTCGATTTCCTTTGCTATTGTAACACCGTCATTTGTGATAAGCGGTGCGCCGAATTTCTTATCAAGAACAACATTTCTGCCTTTAGGTCCCAATGTTATTTTTACTGTATCGGCAAGCTGGTTAATTCCGCTTTCCAAAGCATGTCTTGCTTCCTGTCCGTATTTAATCTGTTTAGCCATTTTTATTACCTCCTAAATTAACTCTTATTCTACAATTGCCAGTATATCGCTTTGCTTTAAGATGGTGTATTCCTCACCGTCCACCTTGACCTCTGTGCCT
>CAJTUY010000009.1:43220-54519 GCA_910579415.1 uncultured Clostridia bacterium
CCCGGACCTACTGCAACGATTTCAGCAACCTGTGGTTTTTCCTGCGCTTTTGAAGTCAGAATAATTCCGCTTTTTGTTGTTTCCTCCGCTTCAAGCATTTTTAAAACTACTCTGTCTGCCAATGGTTTGATATTCATTATATATGACCTCCTATATATTTTATACTTTTTAGTTTTAGCACTCAACTCTTTCGAGTGCTAACAATTGTATTATCGTCTTTTTTATTCTATTCTGCAAAGTCCGTTTTTTTCATATATTGTTATATTTTCTCATATTTACTTCGTTTTTCTCCTATATTCTATGAATATCTCACTTTTTACGTTTTAACAATTTGTTCATAAACTTAATAAATCAGCTGACAAAATTCTCAAACATCTGCTGCGCTGCTTCAAGACGCTCAAATCTTACTCCCCTTTTAAGTTCAGCAATATCATCAGGCGGAAACACACCTTCGCTTATTTCTTCATCAGTTATCGTTTCTTTTATATCCCCGATACATTTATTTATTTTAATTTTGCCGCCCTCATATATAACCTCATAGTCGGGCGCTTCTATTATCGAATCGCCTCCTGTCTTCACGCTGTCTTCTGCTATTACCGTTTCCGGAACCGGTTCTGTATTTTTTCTGCCTAACGCATAACCCGTTGCAAAAAACAGCGCCACGAGCAATACATATGATGTAATAATAAGTGTATTCTTTATTTTCATAATATTTTCCTCCAAAATATTTTTTTCTAATTATTTCCTTTAAACGGCATTTTTATACAATAACGTCTGTTCAAAAATATTAGTTGCAATTTTTAGGTGTTAATGGTATAATTAGTATGTATAATTATATCTAACACAAGATAAGGAGGATATATTATGGCAAACAACAACGGAAACAACAAGCACGGTTCAGGCTATTCGCCAAATGACGACTTCAACTGGGATGAGTTTGATATGGTGACCTCAGGTCAGCCTGCTCCAAGACGGCGCAGACAAAACGAACACCCTGCGCGTCAGGCAAAAGACTCCGATATGTCATACAGCACCGCGCCGCGCCGACGCAATACAGGCGGCGGACGCAAACGCAAAAAGAAAAAACAGCTTACTGAAAAACAACTCAGAACAAGACGCAAAATAAGGCTTGTCTTTTTTGTGACGCTGTTCATATTCGTTATCGTAGCATCAGGTCTTACTATGGGTATGTATGCTGCTGTATCACGCGAAATAAAAGATATGAATATCCAAAATCTTGCTCTTAACTATTCTTCATTTATATATTACGAGGATGAAAGCGGCAATCCGCAGGAGCTTGAACAGCTTCAGGGCGAGGATAACCGTATCTGGATTGATTCATCGCAGATACCGCAGATTATGAAAGATGCTATGGTATCAATTGAAGACGAGCGTTTTTATAAGCATCACGGCGTTGATATTAAGCGTACAGTCGGCGCAACAGGTAAATATATCCTTTCAAAACTGGGTATAGGCAGCGCAAGCTACGGCGGAAGTACGATTACCCAGCAGGTTATTAAAAACATAACCAATGAAAAGGAAAACCGTCCTTCGCGTAAGATTAAGGAAATGATGCGCGCTGTGGCTCTTGAGAAGCAATTATCAAAAGACGAGATACTTACAATGTATCTTAACATTGTATTTTTTGCAAACAACTGTAACGGTGTTGAAGCGGCATCAAATGTCTACTTTAATAAATCAGCGATGGATTTAACGCTTGAGGAAGCCGCGTCAATTGCAGGTATAACACAGTTCCCGTCACAGTTCGACCCGTTTGTACATCCCGATAAAAATATCGAAAAACGAAATCTTGTATTAAAGAAAATGCTTGAACTCGGGTATATTTCAGAAACAGAATATGCGCAGGCGGCGGCAAGCGACCTTGTTGTAAGCAATGCTCATAAACATGTGGGAGGACGTATTACTTCATACTTTGTGGACCAGGTTGTAAATGATGTTATCAATGACCTTGTTGAACAAAAAGGCTATTCTGCTGATTTTGCCACACAGCAGGTTTATAACGGCGGTCTTAAGATTTACGCCACTCTCGACCCCGATATACAGGAAATTATGGAGGAGATATTTACAGACACTTCAAACTTCCCGCGTACAGGCAAGGGCGCTCAATCGGCAATGGTTGTTATGGACCCGTACACAGGCAAAGTCAGAGGACTTATAGGCGGTCTTGGAGAAAAAACAGATATACGCGGCTGGAACAGAGCTACGCAGGCAAAACGTCAGCCGGGTTCGTCAATCAAGCCGCTTTCCGTTTATGCCCCCGCTCTCGATACAGGCAAAATTACTGAAGTAACTGTGGTTAAGGACGAAGAAATCACTATCGGCGATGATAAATGGAAACCCAAAAATGCATACAGCGGTTTTCTTGGTGATATGACAGTTAAAGAAGCAGTAATGCGAAGCTCAAATATACCTGCCGTAAAGGTACTTGATATGATGAATGTGTCGACATCATTCGGATATTTACAGAATAAATTCCATATCTCAACACTTGTTGACGGCGATAAGAATTACAGCTCCCTTGCTTTGGGAGGTCTTACAAAGGGTGTATCCGTAGAGGAAATGGCCGCCGCATATGCTACCTTTGTAAACAGCGGCAAATACATCAAACCATACACCTATTCGCAGGTGCTTGACTCGTCAGGCCAGGTACTGCTGTCCAATTCATCAAATTCAACGCAGGCAATAAGCGCAGCTTCGGCATATATTATGGCTGACTTGCTTTACGGTGTTGTCAACGGTCCTTACGGTACAGGACGCGGCGCCGCTCTTAATTCCGGCATATCCGCATACGGCAAAACCGGTACTACTGACGATGACTGCGATAAATGGTTTGTAGGCTTTACACCGTATTATGTAGGCGCATGCTGGTACGGCTTTGATACACCGGCTTCAATTTCTGCCGCAGGCGTATCAGGAAACCCGACAGTTACAGCATGGAAATTGGTAATGGATAAAATACACGCTTCACTTAATCCGAAAGAACTGACAAGACCAAGCAATGTAGTTGAAGCTACCGTATGCGAATTTTCAGGTATGCTTGCAACCGATACATGCAATGCTACACGAGGATATTTTGTAGAGGGTACACAGCCCAAATCACGCTGTGACTCCACTCACGCAAGCAAGGCAACACCTTCCCCATCACCTACTCCGTCAACATCTCCATCACCGCAGCCTACTGCATCGCCTTCATCTACCCCATCATCCGGCAGCGACGATGTTCATGGCACTACATCAGGAGGAAACAACACTCCAAGTCAACGTCCGTCAGGCGGCGGTAACGATGCGCCTCCTGTTGTCAGTGAACCGTCAGGCGGCGGCAATGAGGCGCCTCCTGTTGTCAGTGAACCGTCAGGCGGCGATGACGATATCCATGACATTCATTCCGGCGGCGGTGAAGAATAACATTAAATACTAAAGAAAGACTGTCATATGACAGTCTTTCTTTTTACGGCTTTATGACCGATATATCAACAATTCTCTCATCTCCTGTAAGAAATCTTCCGTTGGTGTAACGGCAGGCATCAAGCGTAAACAAAGCATCACGAACCGTCACTGTTCTGCGTCTGTCCAAAAAAGCATTATTTTTTGCCATTTGCAGTATTTTCACCGCATCCCTGCCGTTTTTGGCATACTGCGATATAAGTGACAGCGCGCCTGTTTCCAGCTCCATATTAAGTTTTTTTGAGGCTGATACTATGATTTTTTCAATACTGTCACGCGTCAGAGGATTAAAAAATATCTCTATGCATCGTGAGCGGATTGCTTCCGGGATATCATCTCCGCCTTTGGTTGTAGCTCCTATGAGCCTGAAATCAGCAGGCATTCCGTTTCTGAAAATGTCATGAATATACTCGGGTATAGTCTTGTCAAATTCATTATAGTATGCACTTTCAAACTTTACTCTCCTATCCTCAAGTACCTTTAAAAGCTTATTTATCTGACCGCACGGAAGCTCACCTATCTCATCTATAAACAAAACGCCCCCATGAGCTTTCGACACAGCTCCCATTTTCGGCTGCGGTATACCTGCTGTACCATACGCCCCTGCCCCCTGATATATCGGGTCATGTACCGAACCAATCAGCGGGTCGGCAATAGAGCGTTTGTCACAACGCATTATTGTCGCATCTGCTTCAATAAATCTTGCATTCGGCAGAAACGGTGTGCCTGCGCTTTTCTTTGCCTCCTCCAGTGCAAGACGCGCCGCCGCAGTCTTTCCGACTCCTGCCGGTCCGTATATAATTATATGCTGCGGATGCGGTCCGCACAGTGCCGCAGTAATTGCCCGTATTCCATCCTCCTGCCCTACTATTTCAGACATCTCTGACGGGCGAACCGCTTCGGTAAGAGGCTCTCTCAAATGTATTCTCCGCATTTCGTCAAGATGCGCTTGTGATTTTTTTGCGTTTTCCTCTATTATCCGCGTATCACTCTTTTCACTTTTTAATCTTGTAAAAAAGTACATTCCTATTATCAATGTAAAAAACAATTGAGTTATTGTTATTATTCCTGTCATATTCTCACCTTCAAGTATTTTTCTGTTAGCTTTTGATATTGCATACATATTTATTCCTAACAAAAAAAGGACTTTTAAAGTCCTTTTACCAAATATTTTTCAATAATTTCAGCACAGTCCTCAACGCACCCTACACACGGACGTTTTTTATAAAACTCATCAGTCCTTTTTGTAGGCACCGCTCCTTTTTCGCCGGTAAGATTTATGCCAAGCAGGTCGCCGCAAATTACAGAGCCGTTTTTTTTCGCAAACTCATTTGACATTTTCTGTACTGTATCATACACTTTGGTACGCGTGGGAATATCTCCGGCAATTCCCTTGCTCAGAGCCAGTCCTGCCGTAAATGCCATTCCGCTTACTGCTCCGCAGGTAAGACGCATACGTCCCATACCGCCTCCGAAGCCGTCGCTTGCCCTCATTGCCGTTTCCTCATCCATACCGAACAAATCACAGTACGCGCATACTACCGCCTGTGAACAGTTGCAGCCTGATTTAAACAGTTCCACCGCTTTCTGAACTCTGTCCATTAACATTATCCCCTTCCCATATACCGATAACAACCCTGTCATTACCGCATAAATCCTTAATTATCTGTACATTGCTAAATTCCGTCATCATTGATGAAACTGCTTTTCCCTGATTGTATCCTATCTCAAAGGCAACAATGCCGTTCTTATTTAATATCTTCGGAGCAATTCCAATTATCCGTCTGTAAAACATAAGACCATCCGTTCCTCCGTCAAGTGCAAGATGAGGCTCATAGTCCCTGACCTCCGTCTGGAGGGTTTGTATTACATCAGACTCAATATACGGCGGATTTGATACAATTATATCGTATTTTTTATCAGGATATTCCTTTAAAATGTCACATTTATATATGTTTACACGCTCCTGCATATCATTATGAGCTGCGTTTTCCCTTGCAGTTTCCAATGCCGTATCGCTTATATCAATTAAGTCTGCCTGTACATTCTCCCTGTAATATGCAATACTTATCCCTATACATCCGCTTCCCGTACAAATATCAAGAACTTTGTACGCTTTTTCGTATTTAAGCATATCCAGAACAGTTTCTGTAAATGTTTCAGTATCCTGACGCGGTATCAGAACCCCCTCGCCAACAAAAAATTCAAGTGACATAAACTCCGTACTTCCAAGTATGTACTGAAGAGGCTCACCCTTTTTCCGCCGCGAAGTCATTTTTAAAATTTTCGCATACTCGCTGTCTGTTATCTCTTTTTTTGCATTTAGTATAAGTTCCTCACGCGTCATGGTAAGCGCCGACATTATTATCTGTTCAGCTTCCAGACGAGCGTCACTGTTTAAATCCTGACGTATTTGTCTTTCAATCTCAGAAATTACCATCTGTCGTCCTCTTGATTTTCAGGTATACACGGCTCCATAGAAGCAATTGCAACCTCTATCTGAGTTTCATCAGGCTCTCGTGTCGTAAGCTTCTGAAGCCACAAACCGGGCTTTGACAGCCATGTTACGCATTTACTGCTGCTTCTGCCTGCCCATTTTATAAGCTCATACGATATTCCTGCCACAACAGGAAGCAATGCAAGACGCATAAGAACTCTCAAAATAACCATATCCACTCTCGGCAAAAGCGCAAAAAGCAAAATACTTACTATCATTACAAACAGAAGAAAACTCGTTCCGCATCTTGGGTGAAAACGCGGATATTTTTTTATATTTTCTACCGTAAGTTCATCTCCCGCTTCATAGCATGCAATTGTTTTATGCTCCGCACCGTGATATTCAAATACGCGTTTTATATCCTTCATTTGCGAAACAAGAGCAAGATAACCTATAAATATAACCATTCTTATAATACCTTCAAACAGGCTTGTAAACAAATGCGAAGCTGTAATCTGCGACAGAACAGGTATCATTTCTCCTATTTTTTCCGCGCCTTTGGTTAAAAATGTTGGAAGTATCATAAACAGCGCAATACTGAATACAAGCGATATAGCAATTGAAACATAAATTACTATGTCCTTAATCTTATCGCCGAGCTTATCCTCCAGCCACTTATCAAACTTGCTTTCGCTTTCCTCCTCGCCTTCAATATCCACAAATTCCGCGCTATACATAAGAGCGCTCATACCGATTACAAGGCTGTCTATAAAATTAACACAACCGCGCACAATGGGAAGCTTAAAAAATGCGCTGCGCGTTTTTGTGCCGTTATCCTCAATTTTTCTTTCTATATCGCCGTCAGGCTTTCTTACTGCAACGGTTGTTTTATATGGTCCGCGCATCATTACGCCCTCCATTACCGCCTGTCCGCCGATTGATGTTATATGCTGTTCCTTACTCATTTATCCTCTTGCCTTTCTGTTCAATAATCAATACAATTTAAGTATATATCAAATCAGTTTAAAATTCAACACATTAGCGATATTTTTTATAAAATTATTTTTTTGTTCATAAATTACCTCAATTACGGAAACGATAAAATAAAAAATCTTTTAGGAGTTGACGTTATGAAACATGAAATGACAAACAAAGAATACAGCGATTACGTCAAGAAAAAAACACCAAATTCAAAGGTATTCTTAAATTCTTTAAAAGCCTTTATTTCCGGCGGTATAATATGCGTAATAGGTCAGTGTATTCTTATGCTTTTAAAAAAATGCGGTTTTGACGAGGAAACATCAGCCGGATATACGTCTATTATTCTTATATTTTTAGGCGCGCTGCTTACAGGACTTGATATATATCCAAAACTTGCAAAATTTGCAGGCGCAGGAACAATTGTTCCTATAACAGGTTTTGCCAATTCTGTTGTTTCTCCTGCTCTTGAAGCCAAGCCGGAAGGTATGGTACTCGGCGTGGGTGCAAAGATATTCACCATTGCCGGTCCGGTTATTCTTTTTGGTACGCTTGCTTCATGGTGTGCAGGTATAATATATTGGATTATAAGCTTATTTTAATGTTAGGAGATGATTTAATTGAGTAATCGTATAGGACGTCAGACAGTAGAGCTTACGAGCAAGCCCGTTATTATAGAAACCGCGTCAATAGTTGGCGTTAAAGAAGGTGAAGGTCCTTTAAAGGATTATTTTGACAGGATTCTTGCAGATGATACGCTCGGTGAAAAGTCATGGGAAAAGTCAGAAAGCGCGCTTCAGCGTGAAACGGCTTATCTGGCTATCAACAAATCAGGATTTATGCAGAGCGATATTGATTATGTACTTGCAGGCGACTTACTGAATCAGTGCGTTGGCGCACATTACAGCGTGCGTGATTTGGATATACCTTTTCTCGGTCTTTACGGAGCATGTTCTACAATGTCAGAAGGTATGTCAATAGGTTCGATGCTCGTTGACGGCGGCTTTGCAAACCGCTTAATGTGTATGACATCAAGTCATTTCTGTTCTTCCGAAAGACAGTTCCGAAATCCGCTTGAATACGGCGGTCAGCGCGCCCCTTCCGCTCAATGGACAGTAACGGGTGCAGGCTGCGCAATTATCGCAAAAGACGGTCAGGGACCTAAAATAACTCACGTAACCACAGGCAAGGTAATTGACAAGGGTGTTACTGACATTTCCAATATGGGCGCAGCTATGGCTCCTGCCGCCATTGATACGCTTCTGGCGCATTTTAATGAAACAGGCAGGAAACCCAATGACTATGACATGATTTTAACAGGAGATTTAGGCGTTATAGGCTCTGATATTCTTGTAGAACTGATGCTGAAAGAAGGCTTTGACCTTCGCGGTATACACCACGACTGCGGAAAAATGATTTATGATATTGAAAAGCAGGACGCTCACGCAGGCGGAAGCGGCTGCGGCTGTTTCGGCAGTGTTTTCTGCGGATATATATTTAATGAATTAAAGAAAAACAATCTCAGAAAAATACTTGTAATGGCAACCGGCGCGCTGATGAACCCGACAGTTATAGAGCAGGGTGAAAGCATTCCGGGCGTTGCACACGCAGTTGCAATAGAAAATTAAGAAAGGAAAATTACAATGGACTTTTTAAAAGCATTTATAATAGGCGGTCTTATATGCGTTGTCGGTCAGATTTTAATTGATAAAACCAAGCTCACTCCGGCGCGTATACTTGTTACATTTGTTGTACTCGGTGTATTTTTACAGCTTATAGGGTTATATGCTCCTCTCGTTGATTATGCAGGTGCAGGAGCAACCGTTCCTCTTACAGGCTTCGGTTATAATCTCTGTAAGGGAGTAAGCAAGGCGGTTTCCGAAAAGGGATTTATGGGCATTTTCACAGGCGGTCTTACCGCCGCAGCGGCAGGTATTTCAGCCGCTTTAATTTTCGGCTTTCTTGTATCAATAATTTTCAGGTCAAAACCAAAAAAATAATTTTAAAATTACTCTGTTCAAATAAAAAAATATATGTTAAAATATTTATATTATTAGGAAACGGAGTTTTTTACCATGCTTGAAATAAACGGACACACACAGCAAATCGGCATAATCGGATATCCTGTTGATCATTCATTTTCACCTGCAATGCACAACTTCATATCCTCCGCCGTACATAATAATTTCATATACAGTGCTTACTGCATACCGCCCGAAAGGCTCGGCGGAGCGATAGACGCTATGCGCGCGTTGGGTATTAAAGGGCTTAATGTAACCGCGCCTCATAAAGTTGAAGTAATGAAATATCTTGACGAAGTAAACGATACTGCACGTGAGCTTGGTTCTGTAAACACAGTGGTAAACCGTAACGGCAGACTTGTGGGATACAATACCGATGCCGATGGTTTTTGCATGTCGCTTGAAAAAGAAGGTATAACAATTAAAGGCAGTAAAATTCTTATTATCGGCGCAGGCGGTGTTACGCGTCCTGTTCTGATACGTCTTATAGACAACGGTGCTTCATCTGTTACTGTTCTTAACAGAACCCGTGAAAAAGCGGTTTCACTGGCAAAGGATATTCTTACAGTTAAAAATTTTAACATCAATACAAATGCAAATACACTTGATTTTGATATTGTTATTAACACCACTTCGGCAGGCATGGAACCGCAGGAGGATAAGCTGCCTACCGACAGCATATCCGAAATAAGCGACCTGTCGTTTATAAACAAAAATACTTCCGTTATCGATATGATTTACAATCCCGATGAAACGCTTTTTCTTAAAGAAGCAAAAGCTCGCGGAGCTAAAACTATGAACGGTCTTGGAATGCTTATCTATCAGGGCATTATAGCTTATGAACTTTTTACTGATACCGTGCTTCCGGATGATATGGGAGAGCGTATCAAAAAGGAGGTGTTTAGCCAATGAACATTGTACTTACAGGCTTTATGGCTTCAGGAAAAACAGAAGTAAGCAAAGCTATTGCCGAACTATCCGATTACACTCTTATTGATACGGATGATATGATTATAAAAAAAACAGACATGAGCATCAATGAAATTTTTGCTTCTCACGGAGAACAATATTTCAGACAGCTTGAAAAGAAAGCCGTACGCGAAGCATCGGATATTGAAAATGCGGTCATCGCTACCGGCGGCGGTGTTGTTCTCGATAAGGAAAATATATCTGTTCTGCGTAAGAACGGAATTATATTTAATCTCGCGCCCGAATTTTACGTTATTGCAGAGCGTATAGACGCCGCGCGCAAAACCCGTCCGCTAATGCAGAATGAAAGTATTGCCGATATAGAAAAACGTTTTAACGAAAGACTTCCGTTTTATGATGACTGCGACCATAAAATCAAGGTTGTAAATGACCGCACTCCTCGTTCATACGCTATGGAGATTTTAAAAATAATGGATATAGAGAATAAAAAGTCTTGACTTTCATTAAAGTATATGGTATAATTCAACGTGATGTTGATTAGCCTGCCGATGTGGCGGAACTGGCAGACGCCCGGGACTTAAAATCCCGTGGGAAGAAATTCCCGTACCGGTTCGACCCCGGTCATCGGCACCACGTCGCGGCAAGCCTTATGGCTTGTCGTATTTTTATTATATAAAAACACATCTGCGCTTTTCGGGTGCGCCTTCGGCGCATTGAACTGACAGTAAAATCGTCATGACAAGAAATAACGGAGGTACTTACTTAATGTATTATGAAAACACTCCTACGTTAGAAACAGAAAGACTTATACTCAGGAAATTTACCGATGATGATATAAGTGATATGTTATTACTTTACAGTGATGAAGAAGTTAATAAATTCCTGCCATGGTTTCCTATGAAAACCAAAACTGATATTACTAAATATTTACATCGCAACATTTTACCGCTTTATGAAAAAGATATTTCATATACCTATGCAATATCTTTAAAAGCAAATAAACAAGTTATAGGATATATTCATGTTAACGATATTGGCGGCAGTAATGATATGGGCTATGCTCTGCGCAAGGAATTTTGGCATAAAGGTATTACAACCGAAGCTTGCGCTGCCATTACAGACAGACTTAGAAAAGTAGATTTCCCATTCATTACGGCAACTCACGACATAAACAATCCGCATAGCGGTGAAGTAATGAAAAAAATCGGAATGACTTATCGCTATTCTTATCAGGAACAATGGATGCCAAAAGATATTTGGGTAACTTTTAGAATGTATCAGCTTAATTTAGATGGAGTTGAACGTACATATACAAAATATCAGGAAAAATATCACAGCTTTGTAGAACCGCTTATATAATATCATTCTTTAAATATTCTTTAAAGCTTAAAATATGATGCTTGGCTGACTCTGTTACATCTCTGCTCAAATTATACGGCTTAGCTTTCAGAATACGATCAAGCGCTTC
>CAJTUY010000010.1:0-1809 GCA_910579415.1 uncultured Clostridia bacterium
TTAAAACACATTATAAGGCTGCATGGTATGAATGTTATCAGTATATCAAAAACAAGGATGACTTATGTAGTGTTTTATATGATGCATGGTATGCGATATATGAGAATTTCGATAAATCTAAAGTTAGGCATAGTGAGTTAGCGTATATCAGAAAGGTTGTCAGAAATCATGCTCTTAACTATATTAAAAAGAACAGAACAAGAAAAGATGATATTATTTACTTAGACGACTACCCTTATGAGCTTGAGGATAAAGATATATCCGTTAATCCTGTGGAATCTCTGCTGAGAAATGAAATCACGCAGGAAATATCAGAAGAAATTAAAAATTTACCTCAAAATTTTGTTGATGTACTCAGCATGAATTTGGAATATAATTACACACCGAAGGAAATAGCAGATTTGCTGCAAATACCATTAAAAACGGTTTACGGCAGATTGCAAAGAGGCAAGAAATTATTGTTGGACAGATTAAGTAAGAATGATAATGTTAATCTTTCTGTAAGAGGCGGTGTTGATAATGAAAAATGATTACAATGATGAACTTTTTGACGCACTGCTGAAAAAAGCCTTTGAAAACTTTGATGATGAGGACAGGAAAGAGGAATTACCTGAATTGTCGCCTGAGGAAGAACGTCTTATGAATGAAAGCTTTGAGGATGTCGGACGCAGGCTGAAAAAGAAGATAGCCAAAGAAAAGGTACACCGCGCATTTAGCATGAAGAAGATAGTGGTCATTGCGGCAGTAGTAGTTTTTCTGATTGGCATTTGGGCGGTTAGTGGTTCAGCTCTTAAAAAGTTGGTATATAGAACAAAGGTTCGCATTGAAGATAATGTGATGAAGATTTCAGTGGACTATGAAGGCTTGAAAAAGGATTATAAAGAAATCTCAAAATTTAAAAATGCAGATGAAATTATTGTTCCTGCATGGCTTCCATCTGATACACGCATAGTTAATATAGAAGATTCTGAAAACTTACTGGGTATAAATTATAAAATAAAAGACAAGTATCTTAATATTGCAGAATGGGACTGGAGTTTTGATTATAACGTTTCAGAAATGCAGTTGGAAAACAATACTTCAGAGGTGGAAAAATTAAATATATTTGATATGGAAGCTACTTTGTTATCTGTAAGCTATGAAAATGGCAAGGAAGCATATGTGCTTATATGGGGAACAGAGGAAATAAAGTATAAGATTACTACCGATTTATCCTATACAGAATTACAGTTGATTATAGACGAGTTAACTTACTTAAGAAAATAATAAATATTAAATTTATTTATACTAAGGAGGAATTTCCATGAGAAACAAATTATTAAACAAACTTATTTCTGCGTGTGTAATATTTGTTATGTGCGTAAGTACGGCAGTACTGTCGGTTAATGCCGCAGATAAAAGCTCAATTATAAGCAGAAAGGCAACAGTATTTTCGGATATAGCGCCGTATACTATGTATTTGCAGTCGGGTGAAATTACATATCAGAGATTAAATTCAAGCACTATGAGAGTTCAGGTTATGACTGATGCGAATGGTTATGTTGGTTCGGTATATCATGATATTGTTATATACAAAAACGGTACGGAGGCATACAGAAACAGATTGAGTACAAGTAATTCAACACACCTATATTCATATATTGATATACCTGCTTCAAGCGGCGATTTCTTCTCCACATATGTTGTGCATTATGTAAGCCATAACGGATATACAGAGCATTGTGACAGTCATCATGACGCCACATTTCGTTAAAAAATAAATATCATTTAATAAATAGATTATTCATTTTTATGGATAATCTATTTTTT
>CAJTUY010000010.1:1878-15892 GCA_910579415.1 uncultured Clostridia bacterium
AATTATTTCAGAAAAAGTGAGAATTTTCGATTAAAAAGTTGTATTAAATATTATAGAGGATAAAATAAGACAAAATAAAACAGCATAAAAAAAATATGCAATCGACTTCCTGGACAATGGTCTTATATCCTATTAAAATATAAAAAAGGAGGTGAAATAATGGTATTATTAAACAAATTAGGGGATGCTATGCGCAAGGGAAGAAAAGAGAGGGGGCTGACACAGGAGAAGTTTGCCGAAATGTGCGGAATCAGCATAAGAGAAGTAAGCAATATTGAAAATGGGAGAACAGAACCCAAATTCGGTACCTTAATCAGCATATGTCAGGTCTGCAATATAGGCATAGAAGAATTTATTACGCAAACAAACGAGGAGGAAAAGTAATGTATCAGTTTTTCAGAGAAAGATGCCAGAATGATGAGATAGGAGGTTATGTCACATTTGGTATTATGACTTGTGACGGGACATGTATTATACATGATATTAGTGTTGAAAAAGCTTTTGTGGAATGTATAGTGAACAGGCTGAACCGATTTAAAGCTTCGGTTATACATATGCATGACATAATTCAGGATATATTAAACTCATGAAAAAACAGAGCCTTTAATGGCTCTGTCTTTATTTCCTTTTAAATTTGCGTCTTGCATCTACAAAAACAAGTGCAAGAAAAATAACTATAAGCACTGTAAGCGCAATTGACTTGCCCGGCATAAAATCACAGCCTTTCTGTCCGCTGTATATCAGCAAGGCGCGCGCGGACTTATTTACAGAAAACGTGCTTGCCTATTGTTTTAATAATCGGTCTTGTCCTAATCCATTGGTTTGTGGCGGTTGCAGGGTTATAATAATAAATTGCTCCGCCCGTCGGGTCCCAACCGTTAAGCGC
This sequence comes from uncultured Clostridia bacterium, assembly GCA_910579415.1. GTDB lineage: Bacteria > Bacillota > Clostridia > UBA1381 > UBA1381 > Hominilimicola. The sequence goes on from CAJTUY010000010.1 coordinate 2,765, forward strand.
GTCACGTGCCGCGTTGTAGCATGAGCTGTTTACAGCCATGTTTATCTGTCCGTCGTCAACGGCAGTAAAAGCGTTGGGCTGATAGATAACGCCGGCTATTGTGTTAGGGAATGACGAATGACGTACACGATTTAAAATAACCGCTCCTACGGCTACCTGTCCTTCGTATTTTTCTCCTCTTGCCTCACCGTTTATAGCCATTGCCAGAAGCGTAACATCACGTGAATGATTGCTTGACGAACCTGTCGGCAAGCCTATTTTCGACAATGTGGCAGGACCGGCTATACCGTCTGGGGTAAGACCGTGTTTTCTCTGGAATGACTTTACTCCTTCGGCGGTACGGCTTCCGTAAATACCGTCTACACCGCCGTTATAGTAGCCCCAGTTTTTTAGGCGCGACTGAATATTTCGCACCTCCTGTCCGCGTGAGCCGATTTTTGACAGCGCAGATGCGCCTGTTTCCATAAAGACACAGCAGACAACCATTGATAATACTGTTATGAATATTCGTTTTAAAGATGTATGTTTCATAAGAAAATCCTTTCTCCATGATAATATACATCTATTTTTGACGAAAAATTTGTATTTAATACGTTATAATGGGTATTTTTTGTGATACGTGTATAGCGAGCGTAAGCGCGCATATGTATTCGGCGCCCGAACATTTAAACGCAGCCGCGCAGGATTCAAGTGTACTGGCAGTAGTACATATATCATCAAACAGCAGTATTCTTTTGGATGTGATTTTTTCCGTACACTTAAACGCACCTCGTACATTTTCAACTCTTGCCGTACCTTTCAGCATGCTCTGACGTTTTGTCGCGCGTTTGCGTATGACCGCATCCGTCATAAGAGGCAAGCCGAGATAATCTGATATATGTACTGCGATAAGCTCCGACTGATTATAGCCGCGCTCTTTAAGACGGCATCTGTGCAGAGGTATGGGGATTATGCAGTCAAAGTCATTCCATACATTATAGCTGTCAAGATAATCTGTCATCATAGCGGCAAACAGCGGAGCATACGCGCGGCAGTTATGAAATTTAAAATCAATAATCGGTGATTTAATAATACTTGTGTATTCGAACGGCGACATGATGTATGAAATATTCTTTGTACCCGGATAGGGCAGGGAATAAGACGTCCCTGATAATTTTGCGGAGCAGTCGCGGCATATTCCGATGTCTCCCGATATTGTTTCGGCAGTTTCGGTCGGCTTTCGTTCGTTACAGAATACGCATATATATTTATCCATGTCAATCACCATTTTTTTTTCGGACATTTTCCGTCGCGAAGTCTTGCGCGTACCTGCATGACGCATCCGCATACACCGCATGTGGAACCGTACATAAATTTGTCGCAGTCAAGACATATTTTAAAGCGTGAATTATAGGTGTCCTTATCCGTAAGGCAAATTCCTTTCATGTTTGTAACTTCGTTAACCATTTTTTGAATATCGCTGTCCGACAGCGCTGTTTTAACGCTGCACCTTTTACACTTATGCATTTTTTAATGTAATAACAGCCGCACTCATTTTTGGGAGTGTAAACTTAAGCGTGTTATTTTCGGATGATATGTCAAGAACTGTCGGTCTGACTGTTTCGGGAGCGTCAAATGTGTTGCAGTCGGTTATATGCTGTGAATTGAGCGACTCTGCATTGGTACACATATATGAATCTCCCGAAAGCCGAATTTCAATCTCTTCGTCCTCGCTAAGGCTGGTATTGCACATTGAAATAGTTAGTATACCGTCCTTCTTTGACGCTGACATACTGATTTTCGGGACTTCTATGCCTTCAGCTCCTGCCGTACCGCAGTCGTAATCAATATCAACGCTTTCTCCGTCCATATGTCCTTTCATCATTCTGAAAATATGATAAGTCGGAGTGAGTACCATTTTATCGCCTTCGGTAAGAATCATTGCCTGCAATACATTTACCATCTGAGCTATATTTGCCATTTTAATGCGTTTAGCATGCTTGTGGAATATATGAAGTATAAGCATTGCGCTTATTGCATCGCGCATAGAGTTCTGCTGATATAAAAAACCTGGATTTGTACCGTACTCAACATCAAACCAGTTGCCCCATTCGTCAACAATCAAAGCAATTTTGTTTTCAGGGTCATATCTGTCCATAATAGCTTCATGCAGCTTTATATTCTTCTCAATGCTTAATGCGTTCTGTATAAGCGAATAATAGCCCTTTTCATCAAATACAGACGCTTTTCCTTTATTATCCCATGTGTCCTCAAAGCTATAATTATGAAGTGAAATACCGTCAGTCATATGAGCTATATTCTTCATAAGCGTTTCCATCCAGTGCGCATCGCCGTTGTTTGGCCCGCCTGCAATTTTATATATCGGTTCTTCGCCGTAGTTACGGATAAAGGTGGCGTACCGCTTGTATTCATCAGCGTAATATTCGGCGCGCATATTGCCGCCGCAGCCCCAGTTTTCATTCCCTACACCAAAGAATTTCAATTTATACGGCTCTTCACGTCCGTTTTTGCGCCGTTCGTTAGCAAGTGGTGAATCGCCGTCAAAGGTCATATATTCAACCCAGTCGCGCATTTCCTGTACAGTGCCGTTGCCAACATTTCCGCAGATATACGGTTCGGTGTCAAGCTGTTCGCATAGCTCGAAAAATTCGTGTGTTCCGAAGTGGTTGTTCTCAACAACACCGCCCCAGTTGGTGTTTACCATATAGGGTCGTGTTTCTTTTGCACCGATACCGTCGCGCCAGTGGTAGTCGTCGGCAAAACAGCCGCCGGGCCAGCGCAGTACGGGTATCTGAAGGTCACGCAGCGCATTCACAACATCTGTACGCATACCGTTTTTGTTCGATATATCGGAATCTTCGCCGACATACAATCCCTCATAAATACAGCGTCCGAGATGTTCGGCAAACTGACCGTATATGTATTTGCTGATTTTTCCCTGTTCTCTTGATGTGTTTACAACGATTTTCATTACCATAAACCCTCTCTCTCATAATAAATAAAATCCAATTTTGATTATACTATGCAAAGAAGTAAAAAGCAATAGTATTTGTTAAAATCACTCTTTTTTTGTCCTGTTCATATTATATATTACAGACGCGTCTGTACAAAAAGAAAGAATTAAAGGAGATGTTACAAATGTCAGAAGTAAACAGACCGTGCTGTCAGTATCCCGCTTGCGGATGCGTAGGTTACGGATATGTACCTGTTCAGGAGATGCAGGAAACTTATGAACCCTGTACAGGTCTTTGTCAGGGGACAATATTTCCCGAGCTTGATTTAAATATTTGTGAATACGGAGCCGTGTGTAAACAGTGGGGAGGCGGTATGGAATGAACTGTACAAGAACAGAACTGCTGAAACAGATACAGTGCTATAATTTCGCGGCTTATGATATGCTGCTTTATCTTGATACTCACAAAGATGATAAAAAAGCGTTTAAAATGTTTCAATCGCTTGTGAAAAAGACAAATGAATTGAAGGCGCAATATGAAGAGGCATTCGGACCGTTAAGTCAGTTTGCTGCTGCCGGGCAGGATTGCTTTAATTGGTTAGATGAACCGTGGCCGTGGGAAAAGGAGGCGAATGCGTAATGTTTAGTTATAATAAATTTCTTGAGTTTCCGGTTAAGGTTAAAAACCCTAATCCGCGTCTTGCCAATGTTGTAATAACACAGTATGGCGGTCCTAACGGTGAACTTGGAGCGTCGCTTCGTTACCTTTCTCAGAGATATACTATGCCTGATGAAGTAAGTAAAGGCTTGTTGACAGATATAGGTACTGAGGAGCTTGCACATTTGGAGATTGTCGGTTCGCTCGTTGCACAGCTGAGTCAGGGAGCGCCTCCGAAAGAGTGGAGCGAAATGGGTTCATGGGAGTATTATGCAGATAACGGTGCGTCCGTATTTCCGCAAAATTCACAGGGTTCCCCGTTTAACTCCGCGTCAATTGCGGTAACAGGCGACCCACTTACTAATTTGTATGAGGATTTAGCGGCAGAAGCTGCGACCTTGTAAGAACAACAACATAATAAAAAGATAGGACAAGCCGTTTTTAAGTGCTGTATTTTTCATAAACAGAATAAATCTCTTGACTGCGTGGTATAATTATGGTATAATAATACCACGAAAGGGGCTGATAGTATGCCGCAAATTATTCCTATTAAGGATTTGAAAAACACAAGCGAAATATCAGAAAAATGTCATAGCTTAGACGAGCCTATGTTCATTACAAAAAATGGTTACGGTGATATGGTTATTATGAGCATAGAAGCATATGAGAAAATGGCATATATGAATGATATTTACGGAAAAATCAAGCAGGGTGAAAAGGCGATTGATGATAACCGAGTTATGACCGCCAAGCAGTCTGTTGATACACTTAGGAGCAAATATGAAATATGATGTTATTATATCCGAGGAAGCGCATAACGATATTGATAATATTTTGGACTATATTGTAAACTCGCTGAAAAATCCGATAGCCGCAAAAAATCTGCTCGGCAAGATTGAGGAAAGCTATACTGACCTTGCAGACAATCCGTTTATGTACGCGCATTGTAATGACAGCCGTTTACAGCATGACGGATATAGAAAAGTGGTAATCAATAATTATGTGCTGATATATCGCGTTGACGAAGTAAAAAATACGGTTTACGTTGTACGCTTTTTCTACGGCAGACAAAATTATATTGAATTGATTTAACACAAAAACCGCCTAAATAATCTTGGGCGGTTTTGTATTTGCTGTTATGTTTAATTTGTTATAGTTACGGTTTTAGTATCGCTGTCCCAATCAACATCACATCCGAACGCTTCCGCAACTGCGCGGGCTGGTACAAGGGTACGGTCATTTATAAGCTGTGCAGGAACATCAAGCGTAGTAGCTTTACCGTTTTTATACATTGTTTTACTGTCAATGCTTAGTGATACGTTTGTGCTTCCTTTTTTGGAAGTAACGGTTTGCGTGTCACCTTTCCATTCAACCGTTGCGCCCAATGCTTCAAATATAGCACGTAGCGGTACAAGTGTCCGTCCGTCTATAATAATCGGCGGTTGGTCGAAGTTTACAAGCTGTCCGTTTACGTTTACGGTTATCAGTGCGGAATTTAAGTCTAAGGTATAGAATTTTCTTTCGTCCAATCCATTTATATACCACGTTAAATTGTTATCTATTAACACAGGCTGACAGTCGCTTGACAATTGCAGATCAGTGCATAATCTTATATCGGAAATAATTTCGCCGTTGCCGTTTACTTGAACATATTTAACACCGTTATCAACGGATTTGTTGTTATCGGTATATTCAAATTCTTCCCATAAAACCAAAAAACGATTATCAGATAGTTTTACAAGATAGGGTGTGCTTCCCAGCTTGTTTTTATTGATGTAGTCGGTTAAATATACTTTTTTAACCTTTGACGTGTCTGTGTTATTTTTACCGCTGACAAGCAAAACAATATCCCTTTCGTCTTTGTCAAGTCCTTTTATTTCATACGGAGTGTATTCACTGACCTTGCTGTGGTCTATTGTATTAATTGCAATCAAATAATTATTAATTGAACATTCCAGACCGCCGACAGTAACACCTGTGCAGTTTGCGCCGATAGTGCCGGGGATTTTAAATAAATCTATGGGAGTATACTTTAAAACCGCTCTGCCGTAATATTCCGATAACCACTTTTCAGAATTTATACCCTCATATTTATTCAATACTACGCTTCGGGGATATGCGTCGCCGTGGTCTAATAGCACAAAATTATTTCCGTCGTGAATTGCAAAATGATTCATTGAATGGCTGACGTGATTTTCTTGAAAATCCCCTAAAAAGTTTTCTACTGTCATTTTATTAGTATCCAATATAATTGTAAGCTGTGATTGATGTCTTAATCCGTCATCTGTAAGATAACGCTGTCTTGAAGTATGTACTATTAGCGTATTGTTATGTTCAATCATTCTTAATGTGGAATATGCGAACGGCTCAGTTGTATAACAATCGCTTACGGAAGCCTGTGCAAGTCGGTTAAAATTTTTATCATATTTAACAATTCTGATAACCTCTTTGCTATTGCTTTCTTCTTCGTTGTTTTGACCAAATACTATATAATTATATTTTTCTCCTGCATAAAAACCGCCGAATTTTTCGAGTTCAAGCGTAACAGACTTTGTGCTGAGTAAGGCATAATCACTGTTACTATATGTATTTACGGTAAGTTCGTTATTACTATAATCTACAACATTAAATGTATTATCGCCGTTATCATAAACATAAGAATTTATTACATCTGCCCACCTGTCCGTGCTTTTGCTTTTAAGTTTTGTTGTTTCAGCGTCAAACGCGGCTTGTTTTTGTTCGGCTATTCTTTTTTCTTCAGCCTGTTTTTTCTCACGTTCTACCCGTTCATTCGCCGAGGGACTTTCAACATCATGCAAAAAGGCTTGTAATTTGTGTACTTGTCTTATGCCTGTTGCACCAAAATATTCATCATCGGCAGTTTTATATCCGCAAATCAAGTCCTTTTGTTCCTGTGTTTCAGGTATTAACTGATAACGAAATTCGCTGACCTTATCAACTTTTATTCCGCGTAACTGTACGCCCTCTATTACTTCATTCAAATATTTATTGCCGATAGTACCGTTAGCAGAAAATGTTACATTCCACCAAGAGCCGTCTGCTTCTGTAACAAAAAATTCAACTTGATTAGAAGCCTTTAATTCATCATCAGTTTTTGCGTAGGCAACAACAGACATAAGCAGAAGCACAGTAGCAATTATACAGCTTAAAATTTTCTTTTTCATTCATATTCCCCCTGCAAATCCCATATTAAAGATTTTCAGAAATGCGCCTAAATGATGAAAGTATCTGAATAACCTCTTGTTTTTCCTCCTCAGTGAAAACACCGTCGGGGGCTTCTGCATAAAGTAGATAGTTGCCATATTCAGTAACAAATTCTTCATAATAACCTGTCAAGCCTGTGGCTTCGTGAGTACCGACATACGATTGAGGAATAACCGCATAGCTTGTCTTATTGTCAATCGGCATAAGGTCGCCTGTTTTCATATCATATTCGCCTACAGCTTTTATTTCGCCAACTATAAAATTACCCCATTCAGCCGAAAGGTCTAAAACTCTGCCGTCATCTAATTCCATATATCCCGCTGTAAATTGAGAATCGGCAACCTTTGATACTTCATATTGAACTATGGACTTTCCTCTTCCACCTATTTTGCCAAAGTTTATATAATTTATTGTTACACCTCTGTTATTTGTCAAAATAAAGTTCTCAGATATTCCATTACTCTGCGCTCCTTTGGTAACCTCATTTGTTGTAATTGTCCAATTATCTGAATAATCAAATGCAAACTGAGGCGAGTTTACAGCGTTGACCGTTCCATATTGCGTGGTGTATGTATGATTTAATTCTGCTATTGTCGGCTTTTCGCCCTGCTCTGCATTATCATTGATAATAACTGTCTGTGTTTCACCATTCCAATCTACCGCACTTCCAAATGCTTCTGCTATTGCTCTGACAGGTACAAGGGTACGTTCGCCGACAAGCTGTGCAGGTACATCAAGCGCATAGGATATGCCGTTTTTTGTCATAACTTCACTACCTATAGTAAGCGATACCGTTACATTATCGCGCGTTGATGTAACGGTTTGCGTGTCGCCGTTCCAATCAACTGTCGCGCCCAACGCTTCAAAGATAGCCCGAAGCGGTACAAGTGTACGGTCATTTACCATAATCGGCTGTTGGTCGAATGTAACCGCATTACCATTTACCATAACAGATATATTACTGCTATTTTCCGCACTGCACGAGGTACAGCCCAATGCGATTAGGCTTGACATAATACATACTAATACTTTCTTTTTGAATTTCATTTTTAATTCCTCCTGTTACTTTTAGTATTGTGTGAGTTTGCACCTAACATTTTATCATAGGGAAATAGAAATTGCAAGAAATTTTTGTGAGTTGTTACCTAACATACAAATAGACCTCTGTTTGATATAATTTTTTAGAGGTGATACAGCTATGGAGCAAACTAAAAATGATTATAATATATATGATACAATAAGACGGAATATAAAAAAATACCGAAAGGAAAAAGGGCTGACTTCCGCACAGCTTGCGGAAATGGTTGGGCTTTCTCACGATTTTATCCGTCAGATTGAAAGTGAGAAAACCCGCTATAATTTTTCTGTAGAAACTCTTTATAAAATATCAGTTGCTCTTGATGTGAGTTTGGATAAATTTGTGGAATGATAAAAAGCGGAGATACTCTACTCAGTATCTCCGTTTTTTGTATTATCTGGTGCTTTTGCTATTAAATCCATGACGGATATGTTTTCAAAATTATCAATCGCTATATCTATATCGTTTTTTTCATCTTCACTATAATTACGATATATAATTTTTTGCACCGATTGTTTTTCATCAAAACCGTCTAAATCAAAAATGTTTTTAAGATATTCCTTGTATTCTGAATGAATTTCTTCTCGTTTGCGATTGTAGTCATTATAATTAAATATATCAGAAGATGAATATTGTCTTTCTAACTCTTGTATTTTGTGCAGATAATTATAGAATTGACGGTCAATTAACAAATGCCACTCTGTTAGTTGTGTGAGGTGATTTTTCCTTATAGCCAATCTGAATACTTTATCCAATGATGATACAATATCCACCATAGTATCTCTCTTGCTTAAATAACTTTTCGCATTATAAAAATAGTCGAGCGGTACATCATAAGTCACTGCAATTTTATAGAGAGTATCGGCGTGTATGTTTCGATTATTGTTAGGGTTTAAATACGAATCTAAAGCTTTTGTTGATATATTAAGTTCTTTAGCCATCTTTGCGCGCGTTGTGCCTTTATCTTTAATTAGCTTCTTTATTTGTTTTATACATATTTCCCTAATTTCTTCATCTGATAAATTAGCTTTATTCATTGTTAATTGACCTCTTTCTTATCTTTTTATGTAATAAGTATAGCATAAAATAACAATATTTTCAATGATTTAGAAATTAAATGTATCCATTGAAATATCTTTTGTATCCTTTTTTCTGTATTTGCAGTATTTACGATACACAAATTCAGCAGTACAATAAATTTACAGAGAACGCGTAATCGAGTTTTAAAGAAAGGAGGAACACAACAATGCCTAAAGTATCAGCAGAGTTATACAATGGCAGTCCTAAATTCATATTAGGCGGTCGAATGACTGCCTATCAGTATGAAAATAAAGAACGTGTAAGCGATAAGCCAATAGCATATAAATACTCGCTTATTTCACCATCACATTGCTTTGAAACAATAGTAGTTACCGTAATGGGTGAAGCAGACTCACTTGCAGAAATTTCTGACAGTGATATAGTCAATGCTTGTGCAACGCTAAAGCCTATATGGGTAAAATTGACTGACGGCGTTTTCAATTCTTATAGTAGCAACAACAAAATTGTTACTACAGGCACAGCAAGCGGAATTGAACTTGTGCAGGCTCAAAGCAAGTAATTTAAAACAAGAACGGTTATGGCGGGCATAATTGCCCGCCCATAGCTGATATGTTAAAGGAGTAAAGAATGAAAAACTTTATATATAAAAATAAAAAGTATATTATAACGGTATTAGTATATTTAATTGCTGTGCTGACGGTATGGAGCGTTAGGGAAAATTTTTTGTATTCTCATATTCCGTCAATGATTAGGAAAATGCAATACACGCATACAGTCTTTGATACTATTATACTAACGGTTGCCTTTGCAGGACTGATTTCTCTTGTTCGGCTTGTGCGTTGTTCTCTGCAAGTTAAGCAAAAGTTTGATAAAGTATGTCGCCGTCACGCTATAACAAACAGAACAGACGAATTTCCTAAATTACGCTCTGTAATACCCTGTGGCAAGCACAAGTATATTTACTCTATTAGTAACAAGGATATTACCCGAACTATGTTTATGGATAACGCAGAAGCATTGGAACAGGCTCTTGATATGCGTATAAGTGATATTCGTGTCTGTAGGGGCGGTAAAATAACGGAAATTTTTATCACACCGAAAAAATATTATAAGCCCGCAGAAATTACGCTTGATGATGAAAATTTGGGCAGTAATATGACGGTGGATAGGCTGTTAAATGCTGTAATCTGTGGGAATACGGGAAGCGGTAAGACCGTTTTGATGAAAACCATAATGGCAAAGATAGCTAAATATCAGCCGTCAGCAAATTTTCATATTTTGGATTTCAAGAATTATGATTTTCGTGAGTTTTCAGATTGTCCTCTATATTATTCATATAAAGATTGTGTAAGGGGTATGAATAATTTTTATAATTTTTTCAAGAAGCAACAAGGGAGTGGACAAGCGGCAAAAAAACCGCAGTACTTAGTAATTGACGAGTGGAGTTCGTTTGTAACTTCTCTTGATAAAAAAATTAGAGAGGATATGATTTCTAAACTTGAGGAATTAGTTACGATAAGCCGAGTGTATAATTACCATATTTTAGTAGGAGTTCAGAGGGCTGATAGTATTTACTTCGGCTCTGCCAGATTTAATTTCAAGTGTCGTATTGCAATGGGAAATTTAGACGCAGAGGGCAAGCGAATGTTATTTGGCGGATATACTGAATTGATGAACGAACAGAATGAAACAGGCGAAGGGTATTTATTAGTTGACGGAAAAGGTCTTGAGCGTATAAAGGTCGTAATAAAGGATTTTGAAAAACTTGATGAAATGGCAGGAAAGGCAATGCACTGATAGCGGCGGCACGGGCGGTGTAGCGGAGTGAAAACCGCCGAGCCGCCCGCCTACGCAGTAGGCGCATTAACTTGATATTTTATGAATATCAACAGAATTGAGGACATAAGACCGAGTTCGCCAGACACATTTGTTACCGTTAAACAATGCGGAAATATTATAGAGGTCAGATATATGCGTTACAAGCCTGTCGGCTGTCCTATTGAGAAGCTATCGGCTGATGCTTATGTGGATAAAAGAACAGGTGAAATCAAGAATTTTCAGCACAAGGAAAGCAGAATAAATGACAAGGCAAGTGTGGCGCAAAGTTTAGCGAGGTTGCGCGAATTAATAAATTGTAACCTTACAAACCCGAACAATGCCCTATGGGTTACTCTGACGTATGCGGAGAATATTACGACAGACAATACTGTGCGGCTTTATGAGGACTATCGCAGATTTTGGCAAAGATTCTGTTATTATCTGAACAAACAGGGACACCCAAAAGCGGAATATTTAATAGCAGCAGAACCAACCGCAAAATCGGTATGGCATCTACATTGCTTATTTTGCTTTCCTACAAAAGCACCATTCATTCCAAATGAAGATATGGCTAGAATATGGAAGCAAGGTTTTACTAAGACGCAGAGCCTAAAGGGAATAGACAATGTAGGATTGTATCTTACAGCATATTTAGGTGATATGGAATTACCCGAAGCATTAAATGCGGGCATAACAAAAGGTAAAAATATATGCGAAGTAGAAACAACTGACAAGCAAGGTAAAAGCAGAAAAAAGCTATTATAAAGGGCGCAAGGCTTGCGATGTACCCAGCAAACTTCAAGATGTACCGTACTTCACGCAAAATAAAACGTCCGATAATATTTACGACCACAGAGGAAAAGGCACAGGAGATTATAGGCAATGCGCCGCAGATATATGAAAAAACAATTTCCATCACAGACGAGGTGGGCGAAGTCAAAAATATTATAAATTACCGTCAATATAATAAAGCCAAGAAATAACGGACTTGCCACAACTCATATAATATATCAGTTTATTGTGAGGAGGTTTTAACAATGACAGAAAATGCAATTTGCAAGAGCGTTTTTAAGAACGGAACAAACTTTACAACAACAACCCAATTCACGAGAAAATGGATTGAACTGATAAATTTATCAGAAAAAAATAAATCGGTGAAATTAGGTGATAAATAATGACAAATTTTTTTCTTTATGATATAATACATACAGAAACGGTTTGTCCTATCTCAAAGGAGATATGATAAATGAAAAAAGTAGCTATTTATTGCCGCTTATCCGAAGAAGATAGAGACAAACAATTTGAAACCGACGATAGCAAGAGCATACAAAATCAAAAAACTATGCTTTTGCAATATGCAATGGAACAGGGGTGGGAACTCTACAATATTTACAGTGATGATGATTACACGGGAGCGGACAGAAAACGTCCCGAATTTAATCGTCTGCTTCAGGACGCGGAGCAGAAAAAATTTAATATTGTATTATGCAAAACTCAATCACGTTTTACGCGTGAGCTTGAATTAGTCGAGAAGTACATACACGGACTTTTCCCGATTTGGGATATCAGATTTGTAAGCATTGTTGACAATGCCGATACTGATAATAAGGGAAATAAAAAGTCAAGGCAAATAAACGGTCTTGTAAACGAGTGGTACTTAGAGGATATGTCCGAAAACATTAAAAGTGTTTTGACGAGCAGACGGCAAAACGGTTTCCATATTGGAGCGTTTGCGCTTTACGGATATAAGAAAGATCCCGACAATAAAGGTCATTTGATTATTGATGAGGAAGCCGCCGAAGTAGTCAGAGAAGTATTTACTTTGTTTTCGCAAGGCTATGGCAAGACTGCTATTGCGCGTATGCTAAATGACAAAGGAATACCCAACCCGACAGAGTATAAACGCTTAAAGGGTTTAAGGTATCAGCAACCCAAAAGCCGAAACAGTACTCTGTGGAAATATTTTGCTATTTCCGATATGTTGACGAATGAAATTTATATTGGAAATATGGTACAAGGCAAGTATGGGAGCATATCTTATAAGACTAAGCAGAATAAGCCGCGCCCGCGTGAACAATGGTATGTTGTCAACGGAACGCACGAGCCTATTATAGATATGGACTTATGGAACAGAGTGCAAGCAATGGTTAAGGAACGCACCAAGCCTTTCTCTGTGGGTACGATTGGACTGTTTGCGAGAAAGGCAAAATGCGCTCATTGCGGTTATGTTATGCGTTCAAGTAAAAGCAAGGGCAAGTATTATTTGCAATGCGCGAATAAACACGTTGCAAAGGACGCTTGCACAGGTTCTTTCATCTCGGTTGAACGATTAGAAAAAATGGTTATTGACGAATT
>CAJTUY010000010.1:15910-52500 GCA_910579415.1 uncultured Clostridia bacterium
GACAAAGATGAATTGGAGCGTAATATTGAGTTTGCAAGCAATATTGAGGAACAGAAAAAACGCTTGATTTCCGATATAGCTATCTACAAAAAGAAAATCGAGGAATACTCAAAATGTATTCGTGATACTTATGTAGATAAAGCTAAAGGAATTATAACAGAAAGTGATTTTATCGCGCTGACAAAGGATTTTACAGCCGATAAGGAGCGTTTGGAGCGTACAGTGGCAGACGGTGAAAAACAGTTGTCCGAATTAGAGGAAAAACTAAAAAACGGCGATAATCGCCGAGAAATTATTGAACAGTACACTAATTTGGAACACCTTAACCGTGAAACTGTCGAAACATTGGTAGACTACATATCTGTTGGTAAACGAATACCCAAAACAAGAGATGTACCTATAGAAATACATTGGAATTTCTGAAGAAAAACACAGCATTTTTACTATATTTTTAAAGAATGTTGTTCTTGTGAAATTGCACCATACAAAAACCGCGCACAGTTTTTCAAAAGTCAAAAATGGCTTGGTTATGCGGCTTTTTGGCGGTCAAGATATAAACTTTGTTCTTGCGTGATTGTAGCAGAGCAAAAGGCAAGAGCTGTATATGATAATATTTTAAGACTATCAGATGACCCGGATGTTAACGAAGTAATAAAATTCCTTCGTCAGCGTGAGATAGTACACTTCCAGAGATTTGGTGAAGCATTAGATAAAATGCAGTCAAAGTTACAGCATAAAAAAATAGTGGGTACAGGGATGAAAAAGCAGTGTGACTGCAGTAAGTAATACAAAAGGGCTGTCAGTTTAACTGACAGCTTTTTAGTTTAAAGAAACAGTATTATTGATTTTTTTGATAAAAGGTGATATAATAATAAAAATATGACAAAGCAAGGAGGCAATCATGAAAAAGTCAAAAGTATATTTTACAAGAACAATTTCACCCGAGCAGGTACTTAAATTATACAGTATGCTGAATGTGAAATTAGCAGGTAATACAGCGATAAAGCTTCATTCGGGAGAAGCCGGAAATCAGAATTTTTTAAAGCCTGAATTCTGGAAACCTGTAATAGATACTGTTGCAGGGACGGTAGTTGAATGTAATACTGCTTACGGTGGCGCTCGAAACACAACAGACAAGCACAAACAGCTTATTCACGACCATAAATGGGACAAATATTTTGATGTTGAAATCATGGATGCCGACGGACCTGATACAGTATTGACTATCAAAAATGGTAGAGCGATAAAGAAAAATTATGTGGGTAAGTACATGTCAAAATATAATTCAATGCTTGTACTGTCACATTTTAAAGGACACCCTATGGGCGGTTATGGGGGTGCGCTTAAACAGCTTTCAATCGGCTGCGCATCAAGCGCGGGCAAGGCAAATATTCATTCAGCGGGAAAAACTGATGACCAGAATATTGTTTGGGATAACCATGCCGAACAGGACAAATTTCTTGAAGCTATGGCTGATGCCGCGAAAACAGTTATTGATTATTTTGACGGAAATATTGCATATATCAATGTGATGAAGAACCTGTCTGTTGACTGTGACTGCTGCTCAGTTGCAGAGGACCCGTGTATGAAGGACATAGGAATACTTGTATCGCTTGACCCTGTGGCAATTGACCAGGCATGTATAGACCTTGTGTATGCGGCAACAGATGACGCGGGACAAAAACATTTTATTGAACGCGTAGAGTCGCGTCACGGAATACACACTATCGAAGCGGCTGCTGAAATTGGCTGCGGAACAAGAGAATATGAACTTATAAAGGTTGATTAAGTTTTAAGGAACTGCCGTTTTAATACGACGGTTCTTTTTGTATAAATCAAACAAAAAAATTGACAAACGCGCGAAAATATTATATACTTAAACATATGGGAAAAATAAAAGGAAGAAATACAAACGGAGGTGCGAAATGGACCAAAAAATTGACTTTGCAGAGGTTGACAAAATATTAGAATTGCATGGCAATGAACAGCGTAATCTGATAACAATTTTGCAGAGCGTACAAGCAGAGCATCGCTATTTACCGAGAGAAATACTGGAGTATATAGCGGAGAAAATGGGGATAAGTCTGGCGAAAATATACTCGGTTGCTACATTTTATGAGAATTTCTCGCTTGACCCTAAGGGTAAGTACATAATTAAAATTTGTGACGGAACAGCATGTCATGTCAGAAAATCAATACCGATTTTAGAAAAGGTTCGCGAAACTTTAGGTGTAAGCGCGGAGAAACCGACAACTGATGATATGATGTTTACAGTGGAAACAGTATCATGTCTTGGAGCGTGCGGACTTGCGCCTGTTATGACAATAAATGATAAGGTGTACCCTGCAATGACACCCGAAAAAGCTATGGAGCTTTTGCAGGCAGTGAGAGAGGGGGCGGCTGAATAATGTTAAAGGGCAGAGATGAACTTAAAGTTTACCGTGAAAATTGTGAAAAGGCACTTGGAGCGCAGAGTATACGCGTGCTTGTATGCGCAGGCACAGGATGTGTTGCGGGCGGAAGTCTGGAGATATATAAAAAGCTTGTTACTCTTTCAAAACAGGAAGGACTTGATGTGCAGATTGAGCTTCAGAAGGAAGTGGAGCATAGTGGTATTGGCATAAAAAAGAGCGGATGTCACGGTTTTTGTGAACTCGGACCGCTTGTGAAGATTGAGCCGATGGGCTGGCTTTATTTGCAGGTTAAGCTTGAGGATTGTGAGGAAATTGTTGAAAAGACTTTAAAGAACAAGGAAAAGATTGAGCGGCTGTTCTATCATGATAATACGGGCGTTTATGAAAAGCAGTTTGATATACCGTTTTATAAAAACCAAACAAGAGTGGTTCTTGACGAATGCGGACAGATTGATGCAGATTCAATTGATGAATACATTGCGTTCGGAGGATATAAGGCATTTGAAAGGGCGCTGTTTGAAATGCAGCCTGCCGAAATCTGTTCTGAAATTGAGGAAAGCGGACTTCGCGGACGCGGCGGCGGCGGTTATCCTGCCGGCAGGAAGTGGACACAGGTTTTAAATCAGAAAGAAACTGTGCGTTATGTTGTCTGTAACGGTGATGAAGGTGATCCGGGAGCATTTATGGACAGAAGTATCATGGAGGGTAATCCGCACCGTATGCTTGAGGGTATGCTTATAGCCGGTATTGCGACAAAGGCGCATGAAGGATATATTTATGTGCGTGCCGAGTATCCGCTTGCGGTTGACCGTCTTAAAAGGGCAATTGATGCTGCGCAGAAGTTGGGATTTTTAGGCGAAAATATTCTGGGAACTGATTTCTCATTTAATATACATATAAATCAGGGCGCCGGTGCATTCGTATGCGGTGAAGGCAGTGCGCTGACTGCATCAATTGAAGGCGAAAGAGGAATGCCGCGAGTAAAGCCTCCGAGAACAGTTGAGGCAGGACTGTTTGCCAAGCCGACAGTACTTAACAATGTTGAAACATATGCAAATGTACCGCTAATTATAGCTAAGGGAGTAGACTGGTACCGTTCTATTGGTACGGAAACAAGTCCGGGAACAAAGGCATTTGCCATAACCGGTAATGTTAAGAATACGGGACTTATTGAAGTGCCTATGGGAACAACGCTTCGTGCGGTTGTGTTTGACATAGGCGGCGGCATAAAAAATGACCGTGAATTTAAAGCGGTGCAGATAGGCGGACCGTCGGGCGGCTGCCTGACGCTCGGAGCAGGACAGCTTGACCTTCCTCTTGATTTTGACTCGCTTAAAAAGGTAGGGGCAATGATTGGTTCGGGTGGACTTGTTGTTATGGACGAGCATACATGTATGGTTGAAGTTGCGAGATTTTTCATGAATTTCACACAGAATGAGTCTTGCGGCAAATGCGTTCCGTGCCGTGAAGGTACGCGGCGCATGCTTGAAATACTTGAACGTATAGTGGGAGGAACAGGTACTCTGGAGGATATTGATCTGCTGGAGGAGCTTGCTCATACAGTTTCCAAGACTGCTCTTTGCGGACTGGGAAAAACAGCGGCAAATCCTGTATTGTCTACGCTGAAATATTTCAGAGATGAGTATATTGCCCATGTTGTAGATAAAAAATGTCCAGCAGGCGAATGTCAGGCATTAAAAACTTTTAAAATTAACCCTGATAAGTGTAAGGGCTGTTCAAAATGTGCGCGTCAGTGTCCGGTTGGCGCGATAAGCGGTGAAATAAAGAGTCCGTTTAATATTGACATTGAAAAATGTATTAAGTGCGGAGCATGTAAGGAAGCATGTCCGTTCGGCGCAGTAGAGGAGGTATAAATGATGGGGTATATGTATATTGACGGTATGAAGGTCGAAATCGAGGGCGAAAAGAATATCCTTGAGGTTATACGCAAGGCAGGAATAGAAATGCCTACCTTCTGCTATTATTCGGAGCTTTCTACATACGGAGCGTGCAGAATGTGCGTTGTTGAGAACGAGTGGGGTGGAGTTGACGCGGCATGCTCAACCGTTCCGCGTGATGGAATGAAAATAAAAACAAATACTCCTGCGCTTCAGAAGCATAGAAAAATGATTTTGGAGCTTTTGCTGTCAACTCATTGCAGAGATTGTACAACCTGTTCAAAGAACGGTTCATGCCGTTTGCAGGAATTGGCGCTTCGTTTTGGAGTTAAACAGATACGCTTTAAAAATAATCGTCCCGTGAAGGATTTGGATACAAGCAGTACAAGCATTGTGCGTGACCCGAATAAATGTATCTTGTGCGGTGACTGTGTAAGAGTTTGTCAGGAAAAGCAGGGACTGGGCATAATTGATTTTGCGCATCGAGGTTCGAGACTTGAGGTAATGCCTGCTTTTGATATGAAGCTGTGTGATACCGATTGTGTGAACTGCGGTCAATGCGCGGCTGTTTGTCCTACCGGCGCAATTACTGTTAAGGATGAAACAGAAAGAATGTGGGATTATCTTAATGACCCGACAAAAAGAGTTGTCGTACAGATTGCGCCTGCCGTACGGGTTGCATTGGGTGATGAATTCGGCGTTGAGCATGGCAGGAACGTACTCGGAAAAGCTGTAAAGGCTCTTAAAATGATGGGCGCGGATAGTGTATTTGATACAGTGCTGTCGGCTGACCTTACTGTTATGGAGGAGGCAAAGGAGTTTTTGGAGCGTGTTAAAAACGGCGGAACATTTCCGATGTATACTTCATGTTGTCCTGCGTGGATTAAGTATGCTGAGAATAAGCATCCTGAACTTATCAATAATAATATTTCAAGCTGCCGCTCGCCTATGCAGATGTTCGGAAGCGTTATCAAGAAATGGCATGAACAGAGCGGAGATGAGCGCGAGCTTATATCTGTTGCAATTATGCCGTGTACTGCGAAAAAATATGAAGCTGCGCGTCCTGAATTTACAGAAAACGATAAACGTATAATTGAGCTGTCGCTGACAACGCAGGAGCTTGCTACAATGATACGTGAAGCAGGAATACAGTTTAGTGAGTTGGAGAGCGAATATCTTGATGCTCCGTTTGATATGGGTGGAAGCGGCGCCGGCGTTATTTTCGGTGTTACAGGCGGTGTTGCCGAAGCAGTAATACGTCAGTGCAGCGATGATAAGAGTTCAGGGGCGATTAAAGAGATTAAGTTTATAGGTGTACGCGGTAAAGAGGAAATTAAGGAAGCCGTAATTCATGTGGGTGATAAGGAATTTAAGATTTGTGTTGTGCATGGACTGGCAAATGCAGAAAAAATAATCAATGCTACCCAAAGCGGGGAACTGTATTATGATTTGATAGAAATAATGGCTTGTCCTGAGGGCTGTATAGGCGGTGCAGGTCAGCCGTTTGCAATAAGCCCTGAACGAGATAAGAGGGCTAAGGGATTGTATCATACCGACGAACGTGTCCAAATTAAGTTCTCTGATAAAAATCCTCTTATGCAGTATGTTTATGATGAGATTGTAAAGGATAAATCTCACGAAATGCTTCATGTACATTACGAAAAGTAAAACAATTCATAATTCTAAAAGCGGAGAAGAGATATGATAGAGAAAAAAGTACTTGCAATTTTAGGAAGTCCACATGCTGACGGAACAACAAGCGCCATGCTTGACTGCGCTGTTAGTCAGGCTGAGAAAACAGGTTATGATGTAACGAGAATCAATCTGTACGAGAAAGATATTTCCTTTTGTAACGGTTGCGAAACATGTTACAGAACACAAAATTGTGTTATAAATGACGATATGCAGGAAATTACTGCTCTTCTTCGTGAATGTCAGATTATTATTCTTGCGGCGCCTGTATATTGGGCAAATGTTCCTGCGCCGGTTAAAAATATGTTTGACCGTTTGCTCGGTACTGCTATGGAGAAAACAAAAACATTTCCCAATCCGCGCCTGAAAGGAAGAAAGTATATAATACTGACATCCTGTCATACGCCTGCACCATTTTCGTGGATATTCGGACAAAGCCGCTGTGCAATCCGCAGTATGGACGAATTTTTCAGAACAGCCGGAATGAAGCGTATGGGTAAGGTAGTCTGTGCGGGAACTAATAACAATAAGGCGATACCTAACCGTATTTTTAAGAGAATTGAGAAGTGTCTTAAATAAAAAATATTCAAAAAAGAGATACAGGCCGGAATTGAACTGCTACACATTGTGCGGACAGTACAAAAAAGACCTGTATCTCTTTTTTATGGTATTTTTGTAGATAAAGTTATAATTATAATACAGTTATTTTGTTTTTGTCATAAAAACCGCGTTTAACAGGAATTTCGGCGGCAACACCTATTACTACAAGTGCAACAGGTATACTTGTCAGATTAAAAGTATCTGAAAATAGCGGTACGCTTTTTTCTCCCGGATAAATGCCGCACCAACAGGAGCCGTAACCGAGTTCAAGACTTTGTAAAAGAATATTCTGAATGGCTGCGCCGCAGTCCTGAGGGAAAAAGCCCTCAGAAATGCCTGTTTGTAATTCAGGGCGCGCGCATACTATAATACCTATGGATGCATCTGCTAAATGTTTGGCATACGGATGGATTTCAACTGCCGCTTGTTTTGCCTTTTCACTTTTAAGAACTACAAATTCCCATGAACGCGTATTACATGCGCTCGGCGCATGCATTGCCGCTTCTAAAATAAGCTTTATATGATCATCAGGAATGTCAGCTTTCTTATACTTGCGTATGCTTCGTCTTGACCGTATCGCCTCGCTTGTATTCATATTATTTACCTCTTTAAATATATTTATTGATTAAATCCAGAAGCGCAGTTTTGTTTTTAGCGGCATATTCATCATAACTCATGCCCGAATCAGTAACAGATTGAGCAAGCTCAACCATAAGCTTTGGAATATCGTCTTCAGCCACAACGCCTATATCTTCTCCGAAATGTTCATTTCCCTGATTATCTGAACCGTTTATGCTGATTGAAAAGCCGGGAAGCGGCTTTTTGTCAACCATTTTAACCTTGCCATGAAAACCTATTTTGCCAATCTGATGTGTTCCGCATGAGGACATACAGCCGCTTATGTGAATAACAGGAAGCGCATCGGACGGGAAATTATAAGGACGCAGCGTATCAAGAATATTTTTTAAAAGTCCCTGAGAATTTCTTAATCCCTGCTGACAGATTGATGCTCCTATACATGAAACTGATTGTTCAATATCTTTTTCACCGCTGTCTGCCGTTGCGTCCAGTACGGATTGTACTTCGTTACCAGAACAGTTCAGAATATATATTGTTTCATCAGGAGATACTCTCAGTACAACAGATTCCATATCCTTTATTGCATTATAAATGCACTTAACCGACTGCGGATGTATATTACCACCTATCGGATGGAATTTAACGGTATAAAGACCACGCTGTTTTTGCGGTATAACTCTTGAAGATATAAAATCTGATTCAACACCGTGCTTGGTTATTTCCTCAGGAGTTACATCAATGTCAAGACCTCCTTCGTCCAATGCGGCTTTAACATGTTTCCGATATTCCTCTGTCAGTTTATCGCCGAGAGTATCCTGCATATAACGTGTACGCGCTCTTGAACGGTTTTCGTAATTTCCGTATTCACAGAAAAGAGAAATCATAGCTTTGATATAGTAAAGCACATTTTTCGGTTCAATTTTTTCAGCTGCTTTTACGCCCATTTTCGGATTAAGTCCCATACCGCCTGCGCAGTATACGTCAAACATACCGTCTTCACGTGCCGTGAAGCCTAAATCACGGAAGGTGGCATGAGTGGAGTTTGCAGGTGAATTTGAAAATGCGACCTTTAATTTACGCGGCATTTTTACAATATCAATTTGTGAAATTAAATATTCCGCTGCTTTTTTAGCGTAGGGCATTACGTCAAAATATTCGCCTTTTTCGACGCCCGAAAGGGGAGAAACCATTACATTTCTCGGGAAATCACCGCCGCCTCCGAGCGTATAGAAGCCCGAATCTATGGCATCAGTCATAATATCTGTCACTTTATCAAAAGGCAGGTCATGCAGCTGTATTGTCTGACATGTTGTGCAGTGAAGGTGATTTATACCATATTTGTCGCATATGTCAATAATTGATTTTAAATGCTCCTTTGAAATTTCACCGCCGGACATTCTGAGTCTTAGCATACTTGCCTTTGCGCCGCGTTGGGCATAGCTCCCGTATTTCCCCGAAAAACTTTTATAGTCCTTTACACTAAGGTCGCCGTTTGCAAATTCGAGAGTCTTTGAACGGAAGTCATCAAGCTGTTTCTTTAATTCAGTATTCATATCTTAATCTCCTTTGTATATAGCTTTCCACAAATTTAATTTATAATAACAGCAATTGCGCTGTAATTATCATTTTTATCCGTTTCATTTTCATGAAGTGTGGAAAGCATTTTTCTGAGCCATTTTTTGGGTGACAGCGATGTTCTGAATGTGTTTTCAATATCGTTTTCAGTTACATATTCCCAAAAACCGTCAGAGCATAGTAAAAATGCATCGCCCTTGCTGAGTTCGATTATATCAGAGATTTCGGGAGAAAATCCATATATGTCGTTTATACAGCGTGTAAGCCTGTTTTGATTCGGACTTCTTCTGATTTCGTCATATGTGATAGAACCGCTTTCATACTCCATATAAGCAAGACTGTGGTCCTTTGTTATGGATAAAATACTTCCGTTTGTCAGATGGTAAAGACGGCTGTCGCCCGAGTGAGCATAAACTGCTTTTTCACCGTCTGTCAGAAGCAGTACGGCGGTTGATGACATGTTGTATTTATCGGAATCATTTTCACGGGTTTCACCAAGTATAAAAGCGGCCTTTTCGAGATAATTTCTTACAGAACATGCCGATAGAGCGGGGCTTTTTTTAAATTCTTCCGTGACAGTATCACAGACAAGTTTTGAAGCAATCTCGCCACACAGATGACCGCCCAAACCGTCGCACAGCACAAAACACCATATACCTTCTGCCTGAGCAAAACTGATATGGTCCTCGTTGCTTGTTCTGCCTCCTCTGTTGGTAATGGAAGCTGCCTGCATAAATTCACCGCCCTTTAGTTTTTATTCTTTTCGTATTCAGCAAGAAAGCGCGCAAACTTTCCTACACAGCTTTTATTAAATGCAACACCTAGTGAAGTTAGCTTCATAAGCAGGTCCGCGCTCATTTTATCCTCATATTCCAGCTCAACTTCATAATCGACTGTGTCAAAATATTCGGTCTTATCAAGACATAATTCACTGTTGTCGTGTTTAAGAGTATGGCGGCGCGTATGAGCCGAACCCATTCTGTGTAAAGTTCCGACATCAAACCCCGCTGCTTTTTTTGCGGTTTCTTTGTCAAGTGTTTCGGGTATGCTGTCTATGGGTAATTCCGTTTCATCGCATATCTGAAGCGCACTGTCTTTGTTCCTGTGATGTTTAACCTGTATTTTAGCGGTATCTCCTATTGCACGTATACGGAAGGTTATATGCTGATTTGAAAGTATTCCGTTTTCATCTGTATAATAATGGTTGGTCTGTTCCGTTACAGAATCCCAGTTAAATGCTTTTAAAACTTTGTTATAGGTGCTTTCATCTATGATGCTTTTAATTTCTGTTTCCCTCATATGAATTGATTTCGCTCCTTCTGATATTTATATCCTATTGCGGCTAATTTAGTTTCTATTTCTGACTTATCAAGTTCCAAATCATCACACAACTCATCAAAACTGCCGTAAAAATCACGCAGCTTGGAATTTAATACGCCGAGTAAAATTATAGGGTCGTCAGGTAACATTTTATTTCTCCTTTTTATTTATAATTATATTTTACCACATTCAGGGAAAAAAGTAAATAGCCTAATTGTAAACCTAATTTTAAAAATAATGGTTGACAAACAATCTCTTTTGTATTAAAATGATTAAGAAATATTTAATTGGAGGACGATTTGATGAAAACAAAAACAATAGTATTATGTGCGCTTTTTGCAGCGCTGGTATGCGTATTCTCTGTAATTACAATTCCTACGGGGATTATTCCGGTTACGCTCGGATTTTTCGGTATTATGCTTACCGCTGTGGTTTTAGGCGCAAAAAAAGGAGTTATTTCGGTAGTGGTATTTATACTTCTGGGAGCTGTGGGACTTCCGGTGTTTTCGGGGTTCAAGGGTGGAGTACAGGTGCTTTTCGGACCTACCGGCGGTTACATATGGGGATATATACCTATGACAGCAATTATTGGTCTTATTGCTTCAAAGCTTCCCGAAAATAAATGGAGAGCAGTTTTAAAAATGTTTCTGAGCTGTATCGCAGGTATAGTTGTTTGCTACGCGCTTGGAACTGTTCAGTTTATGGCAGTACAGAAAATGGGACTTGCAAAATCGCTGGCGGCATGTGTAATTCCGTTTATTCCGTTTGATTTGGCAAAGGCGGCGCTTGCCTCTTATGTCGGATATACAGCTCGTAATGCGCTCAGAAGATTTTATGCGAAATAATTTTATTTAACAGAAAAACAAAAACGGACAGAGAAAATTCTGTCCGTTTGTTTTATTTGTTTCTGCTTACTGCCTTTGCGCGAAGACTTGTATTTAAAATCTTTTTTCTCATTCTCAGATTTTCGGGAGTTACTTCCAACAATTCGTCATCTGCTATAAAGTCAAGACATTGTTCAAGGCTCATATCACGCGGCGGAACAAGCTTTAAAGCGTCGTCAGAACCCGAAGCGCGTGTATTTGTAGCATGCTTTTTCTTACATACGTTTACAACTACGTCTTCAAGCCTTGCATTTTCGCCTACAATCATACCTTCGTAAACCTTAACTCCTGCGCCTACAAACAGAGTTCCTCTTTCCTGCGCATTGTAAAGACCGTAAGTAATGGTTGTTCCGTCCTCCCACGCGATAAGCGTACCGCGCGTTCTGCCTGTGAAATCGCCCTTGTACGGTTCATATTTTTCAAGGATACTGTTTATAATTCCCGTACCCTTTGTAGCGGTCAGAAGCTCGCTACGGTAACCGATAAGTCCGCGTGACGGGATAAGAAATTCAAGACGTGTATATCCCTGAGCGGTAGGCGCCATATTTGTCATTTCACCTTTACGCTGAATAACGCCATCCATAACTGTACCTGTATATTCGTCAGGGATATCAACGGTAAGACGCTCAATCGGTTCGCATTTAACGCCGTCTATTTCCTTGTAAATAACAACGGGATTTGACACCTGAAATTCATAACCTTCACGGCGCATATTTTCTATAAGTACCGATAAATGCAGCTCGCCTCGTCCCGATACGATAAAGCTTTCTGTGGTATCGGTTTCTTCAACTCTCAGACTTACATTAGAATCCAGTTCTCTAAAAAGTCTGTCCCTGAGATGACGCGAGGTTACAAATTTACCGTCCTGACCTGCAAACGGACTGTCGTTTACGCTGAAGGTCATTGACAGTACGGGGTCGTCAATCTTAACAAACGGAAGCGCTTCGGGAGTGTTTGTATCACATATGGTTTCGCCTATGTTTATGTCGGCAATTCCCGAAATTGCCACTACGTCGCCTGCGCCTACTTCTTCGGCAGGAACTTTTTTCAACCCCTCAAAGGTGTAAAGCTTGGTAGCCTTGCCATGCGTAATCTTGCCGTCATGACGGTATATTGAAAGAGGCATATTGACCTTTATGCTTCCGCGCTCAATTTTTCCTACTGCAATTCTGCCCGTATATTCGTCATAGTCAATGTTTGAAACAAGCATCTGGAAAGGAGCTTCATCCTCGCACTTTGGACAGGGAATATAGTTTACAATAAGTTCAAAAAGGTCTGTCAAATCGTCCTTTGGTCTTTCCGGATTATATTCGGCAGTTGCCCAGCCGTCGCGTCCTGACGCGTAAATAACAGGAGTGTCAAGCTGTTCCTCTGTTGCGCCCAAATCAATAAACAGGTCAAGCACTTCGTCCACTACCTCATACGGTCTTGCGTTCGGACGGTCAACCTTGTTTACGACGATAACGGGTTTTAAGTCAAGCGCAAGCGCTTTTGACAGCACAAAACGCGTCTGCGGCATACAACCCTCAAATGCGTCAACGAGCAGAAGTACGCCGTCAACCATTTCAAGTCCGCGTTCAACCTCGCCGCCGAAATCAGCGTGACCCGGTGTGTCTATAATATTTATTTTTACATCCTTATAATAAAGCGATGTGTTTTTTGCAAGTATGGTAATACCGCGCTCCTTTTCAAGGTCGTTGGAGTCCATAACGCGTTCGTCCACCTGCTCATTTTCACGGAAAGTACCGCTTTGCGCAAGCATTGCGTCAACAAGCGTTGTCTTTCCATGGTCAACGTGAGCTATAATTGCTATATTTCTTATGTTTTCACGATTAGTCATTTCAATTTCTCCTCTGTGTATTTTTCTAACCACAATATTATATACCCGTATGTCAGTTTTTACAATATTTTAAGCAAAAAAACAGTATAATGTACAAAACCACCCTTGCATATGGGTTGTGAAAATGTTATAATAACAAGAAAGCTTTATGATGGGAGAAACAAAGTGATGGATTTTAAAGAACATATTATAGAAAAAATAATTAAGTTAACGGAACTTGAACGAACAATAGTGGAAAATGCAGTTGAAGTCCCTCCAGACGAAAAAATGGGGGATTTGGCGTTTCCGTGTTTTCCGCTGGCAAAGATAATGCATAAGGCTCCGCCTGTTATCGCGCAGGAGCTTTCTAAAAAGCTGTCGGACGACGATATGATTGATAAAGTGCAGCCTGCCGGCGGTTACCTTAATTTCTTTTTTAACCGTGAGCGGTTTATTTCTGAAACGGTCGGGGAAATTGAGAAAGCGCCGGAAAAGTGGGGTATGAGTAATGAAGGCGAGGGAAAAACTGTTTTGTGCGAATATTCATCGCCAAATATTGCAAAGCCGTTTCATATAGGACATCTGTTTTCAACAGCGGTTGGTAATTCGCTTGCGAGAATTTATAAACAGCTTGGGTATAATGTTCAGTCGCTTAATCATCTGGGCGACTGGGGTACTCAGTTTGGTAAGCTGATAAGTGCGTATAAGCGTTGGGGTGACAGAGAAGTAATCGAAAAAGACCCGATAAACGAGCTTTTAAAGATATATGTAAAATTCCATGACGAAGCGGAAGAACATCCCGAACTTGAGGATGAGGCGCGCGGATATTTTAAAAAGCTTGAGGATGGCGACGAGGAAATGACCGAACTATGGTCGTATTTCAGAGAAATCAGTCTTGTTGAGTACAAGCGTGTGTATGAGCTTTTAGGTGTTGAGTTTGACTCCTATAACGGTGAAGCGTTCTATTCGGATAAAATGGACGAGGTTGTAGACATACTGCGTGATAAAGGTTTGCTTGTTGAAAGCGAGGGCGCGCAGGTAGTTGACCTGTCAGAGGAGGGAATGCCGCCTTGTATTATTCTGAAATCAAACGGCGCAACCATATATGCTACGCGTGATATTGCCGCCGCATTATATCGTCACAGAACGTATAATTTCGATAAAAATATTTATGTTGTCGGAAATCCGCAGAAACTGCATTTCAGGCAATTTCTTACCGCTATGAAAAAAGCAGGTTGGAAATGGGCTGACGACTGTATACATGTAGGTTTCGGATTAGTGCGCTTCGGCGGTAAAAATCTGTCCACACGTCATGGCGATGTAGTGCTTTTAGAGGACGTTTTGCGTGAGTCGATAGATAAAACACGCGAGATAATAAGGAAAAACAACTCAAATGTGGACGATATAGAGGACGCGTCAAGAAAAATAGGCATAGGCGCGATATTCTATACATTCCTGCACAGCACACGTGAAAAGGATATTGACCTTAACTGGGAAACAATTCTTGATTTTGAGGGTGAAAGCGGTCCGTACTGTCAGTACGGTTATGCGCGCGGCAGGAGTATACTTCGCAGAGCGGAGGGGATTAACTTTAAAAATGCAGACTTCTCAAAAACGGTATCTGATGAAGAATATTCTCTTGTAAAACATCTTAATGGTTTTTATGACGCGGTTAAGATAGCGGCGGACAAAAACGAGCCGTTTTACATTAACCGTTATGTTACAAATCTGACAAAGGCATTTAATAAGTTTTATAATACAAATCCGATTTTGAAGGACGATGTTGACGAGGAAACAAAAAAGGCGCGTCTGGCTCTTGTCAGTGTGACTACAGAGGTTATAAAAAGCGCGCTGTACCTGTTAGGTATAGAAACAGTTGAAAGTATGTAGTGGTGGTAAGGAATGATATATTCTCAGGATATAGATAAAAAATGTGCAGTGTGTCAGTATGCTGAAAAGCAGGGAGAAGACGAACTATATTGCGCCAAAAAAAAGCAGGCAGTCCCTTTTGACAGTGACGCCTGCGAGAAATTCTGTTACGATATTTTAAAACGCCATACGCGGCGCAGAAAACAACTGAAAACAAATTTTAATCCCGAAGATTTCAAATTATAAAATATTACCGATTAAAGGACTTATCCTCTAATCGGTAATATTTTTGCATTTAACCGTAAATTCACTGCCCTCTCCGAGCGTTGAAACAACTGAAAGCTCCCAGCCGAAACGGTCTGCGATTTCTTTTGCGACAGAAAGCCCAAGACCTGTTCCGCCGAGTTTTTTTGAACGCGAGGTATCGACGCAGTAGAACGAATCCCATATATACGGCAAAGCCTCAGCAGGGATACCGATTCCGCAGTCGCGTATGATAACCTCGCAGTTATTGCCGCCGCCTTTTACGGAAATTACAATTTCGCCATTTGGTTTATTGTATTTAAACGCGTTTTCAATCAGGTTTGTAAACAGTCTGTAAGCAAGCGTTTCGGGACACGTTATAAAAAACTCACACTCAAAATCATATTTTACATCTACTTCTTTTATCCTGTATTTTGGTGTTAAATCACGAACAATATCACAAAGCATTGAGTTTATCGAAATTGTTTCAAGGGGTAAATCTGCGTTTTTGTTCGTAAGTGTGAGCAAGTCGTCAACAATGTCCGCAAGCCGCTTGGAATTACGGCTTATCACTTCACAAACCTCTCTGTAATCCTCTATATCCGACGTGTCATCAAGCATAAGCGTCTGAAGTCCTGCTTTTATGACGGCTACGGGCGTTTTAAACTCGTGCGCCGCGTTTGCCGAGAAACGCTTTTGCTGTTCAAAGGCGTCGCTGAGGCGGTCAAGCATTGAGTTAAAGGAATCTGTCAGTGAACTGATTTCGTCCTTTGTGCTGCGTTTCGGTAAACGCATATCAAGATTATTTTCTGTTATTGACAGCGTGGTGTTGCTTAATTCCTTTATGGGCTTGAGTGATTTCCCTGCGAATAAATACGCGCCTGTCATACCTGCGGCTGCTATAATAATCATTGCGGCAATGCTTAGAATATTAAATCGTTTGCTTGCCTGATTTGCCTTTACCGTATAGGTATGAAAAGAATCGTCTGAAGCTGTTTCGCTGATAAGCATTGAGGCGTCTGTCTCGGCAGACGGGGACGATTCAGATGTGACGGTGTACGTGACATCTGCGTTTTGTTCGGCAGGCGTTTCAAATGATACAACCAAATCTATTTGTTTTTTCGCGTTATACATTGAAACCAAAGTAAGCGAAAGTGAGGTTATCAGCACAATGATACCTGTAAAAAGTGCAATCCGCATTTTAAACGACAGCTGTTTCATTTTTGCTTTACCTCCGATAGTACATATCCCTGTCCGCGTATGTTTTTTATACAATCAATGCCAAGCTTCTTTTTCAGCATAGAAATGTGGTATTTCAGCGAGTTGGAAAACATGTCCGCCTCACTGTCCCAGACATGCTCAATCAGCGTTTCCGCGCTTATAACCTCACCTTTATGACGTAAAAGATATTCAAGAATGGAATATTCCTTTTTTGTCAGAGCTATATTTTTCTGCGATACAAAAACTTCTCTTTTCAGCGTATCCATTTTGACTGCGCCGCAGCTGAGAACTGCGGGACTTTGTATGAAATCAATTCTTAAAAGAGCATTTATGCGCGCCACAAGTTCCGGGAAATCAAACGGCTTTACCATATAATCGTTTGCGCCGAGATTAAGTCCTTCAACGCGTTCTTCAAGCTGTCCTCTGGCGGACAGTATCAGTATTTTTGTACGGTTGTCCTTAGCGCGTATCTGCTTTAAAACATCGATACCGTCAATGACGGGAATGTTCAGGTCAAGAATTATTAAATCGTATTCGTTAACGCAGTACATATAAAGACCTTCTTCGCCGTCATAAGCGCAGTCAACTGCATAACCTGTTTTGCGAAGTCCTTTTGCGATAATGGCTGATAAGTCTTCTTCGTCCTCAATCAATAACAGTTTCATAATTTTAAATCTCCAATTTAAAATAGCGCGCGGCAGCAAAGCGCTGCCGCGCAGTGGGTTATTCTCCGATTTCGGCGTCGGAACAGATAGTTACGCAATATTCAGCTTCTGACGCGCCGGCTTCCATGCTTACATTAGCGGGATATACGTGAGTTTTGCCGTCCTCTGTTGTGTAGCTGACAACAAAATCCCCGTATACGTTACCGTCCTTTGAAGAAAAAGTGATTACACCGTTTTCTTCATCCACATTTACGGTATAGTCGAGGTCGCATTTAAACAGCAGTGATTTCAGCGTATCAAAATTGTAGGTGTATGTCTTGACAGGTTTTGCCGGGATATCTGTCTGCGCCGAAATAGGACAAGCGGTAACTGCCGAAACAGCTAAAGCGGCTGTAAGTAAAGTAATTGATTTTTTTAGTGTTTTCATAATATTATCCTCCTAAATATGTTTTATAAACTGCAGCTTACAAACAGGATTATACCATATTAAGGGTTAGATAAAGGTTAGTTTTTACAGTTATTCCGAAAAAGAATTTATTGCGTCTGTTATGGCTGCAAATTCTTTAAGAGAAAGCGTTTCGCCGCGTCGTTTTGGGTCAATGTTGATTTTTAAAAGTAATTCGGACATATCTGCTTTGTTTATAGGAAAATTCGCGCAAAGACAGTTCAAAAGCGTTTTTCGGCGTTGTGAAAATGCTGCTTTTACTACTCTGAAAAATAACTTTTCGTCGCTTACGTCAACGGCAGGCTTGTCCAGCACCTCTAATTTAAGCACTGCGCTGTCAACCTTAGGCGGCGGCACAAACAGCGACGACGGCACATTTGCAACAATCTGCGGATTTGTAAAATATTTGCAAAGCACGGTTATTGCGCCGTAGTCCTTTGTTGATGGTTCAGCCGCCATACGCTCGGCAACCTCCTTCTGAACCATAACGACAATATTTTTAACGGGAAGTTTTTCTTCTAAAAGACGCGTTATTATCGGTGTTGTGATGTAGTAGGGGAGATTTGCCGCAATGCTTACCTTCTGACTGCCGAATTCTTCGCGTATAAGCGAATTAAGGTCAAGCTTTAAAACATCTGCGTTTACAATTTTAACATTGTCAAAATCGGAGAGCGTGTATTGCAGTACGGGTAAAAGCCTTTCGTCAAGCTCTATTGAAATGACCTTTTCGGCTTTTTCGGCAAGAGCGCGGGTAAGCACTCCGAAACCCGGACCTATTTCTATAACACCGCCGTCAATATCCGCCGCGTCTGTTATATCCTCCAATATGTCATTTGATGTGAGGAAGTTTTGTCCCAGTCCTTTTTTAAACGTAAAGCCGAACTTGTCCTGGATACTTCTTATTACTTTAGGTGAGGTTAAATCCATTATAAAAATCCCCTTGTTAAATTTTTGTTTTATTATATACTATTTTGTTTTTCAAGTCAATAAATCTTGACATACAGGAGGTTATCTGATATAATCGGCTTATTAAATGACAGATTGGAAGTGGGAAGATGCGCAATTAACCGTAAGCAGATATTATTATGCACATTTTTTTGTGTGCCTGCGCGGTAATTGCAATCTTCTTTTTGTATGTCTTTTTGATGTGCTGCGGATTGTTTTTTGCCGCAGCACTTTTTTGAAAGGACGTGAAAATTTATGTCATTGATAAATATAAGTAATTTAACCTTTGGTTATGACGGAAGCTATGAAAGTATATTTGAAAATGTGTCGCTAAGACTTGATACGGACTGGAAACTGGGTTTTACGGGCAGAAACGGACGCGGCAAAACAACGTTTTTAAAGCTTCTTATGGGTAAGTATGAATACGGCGGAAGTATTTCGTCAAGTGTGGAATTTGATTATTTTCCGTTTGAAATTAAGGATAAATCCATGTTCGGTTCAGATATTGCGGAAGAAATTGAAGGTGATTTTGAATATTGGCGGCTTGCAAGAGAGCTTAATTTACTCGGACTTAAAGAGGAAATTCTTTATCGTCCGTTTAATACTCTGAGTTACGGAGAAAGAACAAAGCTTATGCTTGCAATACTCTTTATGAAGCAGAATAATTTCCTGCTTATAGACGAACCTACCAATCATCTGGACACAGACGGACGTAAGGCTGTAAGCAGGTATCTGAACGCCAAACGCGGTTTCATAGTTGTATCTCATGACAGGCGGTTTATGGATAACTGTATTGACCACATACTATCAATAAACCGGACTGACATAGAATTGCAGCAGGGAAACTTTTCTTCGTGGTTTGAAAATAAAAAGCAGCAGGACGAATTTGAGATGAATGAAAACGCAAAGCTTCAGAAGGAAATTTCAAAGTTAAATCAGGCAGCTAAACGGAGCGCGGCATGGGCGGATAAAACCGAAAAGGGTAAGTATAGGAATAATAATAAAAATAGTGAAGGTTTCTTTGACAGAGGATTTGTGGGGCATAAAGCGGCTAAAGCAATGAAACGCTCAAAAAATATTGAGGCGCGCAGAGAAAAGGCAGCGGAGGAAAAATCAACTCTGCTTAAAAACATTGAAAGCAGTGAAAATCTTAAAATACATCCCATGACCTTCGGCAAAACGCTTGCAGAGATTAAAGATTTGGAAATCAGGTATGGTGATAAACTTATAAATAAGCCTGTAAGCTTTTCAATTAAGGACGGTCAGCGTATATTGCTGCGCGGCTCAAATGGCTGCGGCAAGTCGAGTATATTAAAAGCTGTTGCATGCGAAGATATGAATTTTAACGGATACATCCTAAGGGGGAGAGGGCTTGTTGTTTCGTATATACCGCAGGACGCTTCGTTTTTAAAAGGCAGTGTAAGTGATTTTGCGAATGCTGTCGGAGCAGATGAA
Source organism: uncultured Clostridia bacterium (assembly GCA_910579415.1). GTDB lineage: Bacteria > Bacillota > Clostridia > UBA1381 > UBA1381 > Hominilimicola. The sequence goes on from CAJTUY010000010.1 coordinate 35,535, forward strand.
ACGCTTTTAAAAACCATTCTGAGAAAAATGGATTTTCCGAGAAGCTGTTTTGACAATCTTATGGAGAATTACAGCGAGGGTCAGAAAAAGAAAGTGCTTCTTGCGGCAAGTCTTTGTCAGAAAGCGCATCTTTATATATGGGATGAACCGCTTAATTATATAGATGTATTTTCACGGATACAGATAGAAACACTTATAAATGAGTTTGAGCCTGCTATGCTTATTGTAGAGCATGACGGTGAATTTGCCGAAAATATAGGTGCAGAGGTCGTGATGTTACAGCACGCTTAAATGCTCGATAAGCGTTTTAAGTCCTATTAGTATAAGAACAATTCCGCCGATTATTTCTGCTTTGTTTCCGAGTAAATCTCCGAATCGGCGTCCTATAAATACTCCGGAGAGTGAAAACAGAAATGCGGTTATTCCGATAACGGTACAAGAAAACAGTATCGGACTGCCGACAGCCGCAAGTGATACACCGGCGGCAAGAGCGTCAACGCTTGTTGCAACAGCCATAAGCAGAAGCGACAGGGGCAGCAACGGATTTTTTGGTATTTCGCGTTCCTTTTTTGCTTCAATTATCATTTTGACACCGAGAAATGCAAGAAGCAAAAACACAAGCCAGTGGTCGAAGCTTTCTATGTAATCAGCTGCCAGTGATGAAACACTACTTCCCAAAAGCGGCATGATAAACTGGAACATACCGAAAAGGAATGCTATTTTAAGAGCATCCCTGACGCGGATATTGTAAAGAAGCATGCCGTCCGTAACGGCAACGGAAAACGCGTCCATAGCAAGAGCGGCAGCAAGCATCAGAAGTGAAAACAGTCCCATTGATATCAGTCCTTTCTGAATTTATCCTATGCGGATTAAGCGGCAATTAGTAATAAAAAATTTTTAACGGAAAATTTTAAAAAAATATTGACAGATTGTAAAAATTATTGTAGAATAATTATAATCTTATGAAAAGGGGTACAGAAAAATGAGAGGATTTACAGCTTTAAACTTAAATAGCCTCCTGCTCCTAAGCTGAAACGACAATGTGGTCTTCAGTTTGGTTTTTTCTGTACTGATTAAGTATTGAAATTATGCTGGGTCACATTGTGGCTCAGCTTTTTGTTTTGCATATGAAAGGGGAATTTATTATGAATTATCAAAAGTATCAGAAAATGTATCATAAAGTGCCGCTTGAAAAACGTGACTGGCCGTCAAATGAAATAACAAAAGCGCCTGTATGGTGCAGTGTTGACCTCCGCGATGGAAATCAGGCGTTGTATTCACCTATGACGACAGACGAAAAAATTGAATTTTTTAAGTTTCTTGTAAGGCTTGGTTTTAAGGAAATTGAAGTTGGATTTCCTGCCGCATCACATACGGAATTTGAATTTACGCGCCGTCTTATTGATGAAAACATTATTCCTGACGACGTTTCAATTCAGGTTCTTACGCAGGCGCGCGAGCATATTATAAAGAAAACGGTTGAGGCTTTAAAAGGTGCGAAAAATGCTATTATACACCTGTATAATTCAACTTCAACGCTTCAGCGCGATGTTGTTTTCAAAAAAAATAAAGAGGAAATTAAACAGCTTGCCGTTGATGGCGCAAAGCTTGTAAAGAGCCTTGTATCGGGTCAGCTTGACGGGAATATCAGATATGAATATTCGCCTGAAAGCTTTACCTGTACCGAGCCTGACTATGCGGCAGAGGTTACAAATGCCGTGCTTGATGTATTTGAACCGTCGGCGGACAATAAGGTAATTGTGAATCTGCCTTCAACGATTGAGGTTGCAACTGCGAATGTGTATGCTGACCAGATTGAATATATGTGCAAACACCTTAATAATCGTGAAAATCTTATTATAAGCGTACACGCGCATAATGACAGAGGCACGGGGGTCGCGTCAAGCGAGCTTGCTCTTTTGGCAGGTGCAGACAGAGTGGAAGGAACGATTTTCGGAAACGGTGAGAGAACAGGAAATACCGATATTATCACTGTTGCGCTGAATATGTTCTGTCAGGGAATTGACCCCGAGCTTAATATTGACAATATTGACGAAATTATAGAGGTATTTGAAAAATACAACCGTCTGCCTATTCATCCAAGACATCCTTATGCCGGTGATATGGCTTATGTTGCGTTTTCAGGTTCGCATCAGGACGCTATTAAAAAAAGTATGGATAAATTCGGGCAGAGTCCAAAGAATAAGTGGGCGAACCCGTATCTTACAATTGACCCGACAGATATAGGCAGAAAGTATGAGCCGATTGTAATCAACAGTCAGTCAGGTAAGGGCGGAGTAAGCTATGTTATGGAGAATAAATACGGTTATACGCTTCCGAAGCCTATGCTTATAGAGTTTGCTGCTATTGTAAACGATATGTCTGATGCAAAGAAAACAGTGCTTACAAATCATGAAATTCATCAGGCATTCAAGGATGTCTATGTAAATGTATCCACGCCGATTAAAACGCGTTTTTACCGTTCTTCGGAGGAAGAGGATAAAACAGTTCTGTCAGCAACAATAGAAAGAGAGGGTAAGGTTTCAACAATAGAAGGAAGTGGAAACGGTCCTTTGGATGCCCTTTCAAACGGACTTCGTAAATACCTTAACGAAAACTTTGAAATATGTAACTATACCGAGCATGCGCTGGAACGTTCATCAGACTCTAAAGCCGCAACCTATATTGCAATCAAGCAGGGCGATAAAACATACTGGGGTGCAGGTGTTGACGCTAATATCAACACAGCTTCAATCTATGCTCTTATAAGCGCAGTTAACAGAATGTTAAGTTAAATTTCTGATTTGGAGGAATAATAATGAAGTATGTCGGCAGTAATGTTGAAGACATTAAAATTGCATATATCGGCGGCGGTTCAAGAGGCTGGGCATGGGGCTTTATGAGCGATATTGCCGTTGCTGAGGATATAAGCGGAACCGTGTATCTTTATGATATTGATTATGACGCAGCGAAAGCAAATGAAAAAATCGGCAATAGCGTAAAGTATATTTCAGGCGCAAAATCATCATGGCAATATAAGGCGTCGGATAATATAGAGGAAGCGCTTCAGGCTGCGGATTTTGTTATAATTTCAATACTTCCCGGTACGTTTGATGAAATGGAAAGCGATGTGCATCTTCCGGAAAAATACGGTATATATCAGTCTGTCGGAGATACGGCAGGTGCGGGAGGAATAGTAAGGGCATTAAGAACAATCCCGATGTTTGAGGAGATTGCGGAGAAAATAAAAAAATATTGCCCCGATGCGTGGGTTATAAATTATACAAACCCTATGACAATGTGTGTAAAGACGCTGTATAGCGTTTTTCCCGAAATTAAAGCCTTTGGATGCTGTCATGAGGTTTTCGGCACTCAGAAGCTGTTAAAATCGGCTTTAGAAGAAATGTGCGGATTTAAGAATATAAAGCGTGAGGATATAAAGGTTAATGTATTGGGAGTAAATCATTTTACATGGATTACAAAGGCTCAGTACAAGGATACGGATATTTTTCCTGTATACCGCGAATTTGCTGATAAATACAGGGAAAGCGGATATAAGGGCGAGGGTGACGAAAACTGGCTTAACAGATTTTTCTCATCAACACAGAAGGTAAAATTTGACCTTTTTCTTCGTTACGGTTATATCGCCGCCGCAGGCGACAGGCATCTTGCTGAATTTTGTCCGGGCGATTGGTATTTAAAGGATAAAAAAACCGTTGAAGAATGGGGCTTTGCGCTTACGCCGGTATCGTGGCGCAAGGAGGATTTGCAAAGACGTCTTGAAAAAAGCCGGAAAATGCTTATCGGAGAGGAAAAGTTTGAATTAAAGGAAACGGGCGAAGAAGGTGTTGAGCAGATACGCGCCTTGCTCGGCTTGCGTGACCTTGTAACAAATGTAAACATTCCCAATTACGGTCAAATTCCTAATTTACCGACAGGCGCAGTTGTGGAAACAAACGCATGTTTCAGGGCAAATTCACTTATGCCTGTTTTTGCGGGAAATATTCCTCAGGAAATATATCCTATGATAAACCGCGTATGTGCGGAACAGGAAAATGTGGTTAAAGCCGCATTAAGACGTGACATTGACGGTGTGTTCAATGCATTTGTCACTGACCCTAATATAAATATTCCGATTGATGAGGCAAGAAGTTTGTTTAATGAGATGCTTGAAAATACGCGTGAATATTTAAAAATGTACTTTTAATACTTGATAATATAGGCTGGATATGGTAAAATAACTACGATAATTACGTACAGAAAGGCATGATAAAAATGAACTTTAAGGTAACAGATACAATTATATACGCAGGTGTGAACGACAGAACTATTGATTTATTTGAAAGTCAGTACGTAGTTCCGAACGGAATAGCGTATAATTCCTATGTAATTCTTGATGATAAAATAACGGTCATGGATACGGTTGACAGACGTGCTACGGATGAATGGTTTAAGAATGTTGAGGATATTCTTGACGGAAAAGCTCCGGATTATCTTGTAGTTTCGCATCTTGAGCCTGACCATGCGGCAAATATAGCGCGTTTTGCCGAAAAGTATCCGAATGTACGGATTGTGGGTAATGCAAAGACCTTTGCTATGCTTCCGCAGTTTTTTGAAGGTGATTTTACCGATAGGCAGATTGTTGTAAAAGAGGGCGATGAGCTTAACACGGGAGAACATACTCTGTCCTTCTATATGGCGCCTATGGTGCATTGGCCGGAGGTAATGGTGACATATGACAGTAAGGATAAGGTGTTGTTCTCCGCAGATGGTTTCGGTAAGTTCGGAACTCTGGATACGGACGAGGCTTGGGATTGTGAAGCAAGACGTTATTATTTTAATATTGTCGGAAAATACGGCGTGCAGGTACAGGCGCTTCTGAAAAAGACTTCTGCGTTGGATATTGAGATAATTTGCCCGCTTCACGGACCTGTATTAAAGGAAAATCTCGGACATTATATAGGTAAATATGATACATGGAGTAAATATGAACCTGAAAATAAGGGTATAACCGTTGCATATGCTTCAATTCATGGAAATACAGCAGAAGCTGCTAAAAAGCTTGCTGAAATTCTTACAGAAATGGGAGAGGAAAAGGTATCTCTGTTTGACCTGTCGCGCGATGATATGGCTGAAGCAATTGAAGATGCTTTCAGATATGACGGAATTGTTTTTGCATCAGCTACTTATGACGGAGGACTGTTCCCGTGTATGGAATCCTATCTTGCTCATCTGAAATCGAAGGGTTACAGAAACCGTACTGCGGCGATTATGGAAAACGGCTCATGGGCTGCAACTGCTGCAAAGCAGATACGGGCAGAACTTGAAGCTATGAAAAATATAACGGTAATTGATAAAACCGTTACTATTAAATCGGTAATGAAAGATGCCGATATTGACGCAATGCATGAGATGGCAGCAGAGCTTCGCAAAGCTTTGGGCAGATAAACAGATATTTGGCCGCTGAATAAAAAGTCAGCGGCTTTTTTGTTCAAAAAAGGGGATTTTTTGCTGTGTTTTTTCTATTCGGTTGCTGAAAAACTGCACATATGATAAAGTATATTTATCTATACTTCAGGAGTGATTTGATATGAATTTGAAAAAAATAACTGCATATATTTTATCGGCAGTAATAGTAATGGGACTTTTTATCATGCCTGTTAACGCGGCGGATAACCTTTTAGCATTTCCGGATGCCGAAGGCGGCGGAAAATACACAAAAGGCGCAAGAAATGCGTCAAAAATATCTGTTTACCATGTTACTAACCTGAATGACAGCGGAACAGGTTCATTTCGTGATGCCGTTTCCAAAGAAGGACGCATAATTGTATTTGATGTAAGCGGAGTAATTGAGCTTCAAAGCCGTCTGGATATAAAAAAGAACAATCTTACAATTTTAGGACAGACAGCTCCGGGCGACGGTGTTACAGTGTCGGGATATGATATTGTGATAGGGAATAATGTTGATAATATTATTATCCGTTATCTGCGCGTACGTCCTACTGACCGTCAGAATGGCGAGCCTGATGGCTTGGGCGGCAGATGGTTAAGCAATATTATGATTGACCATTGTTCTGTTTCGTGGGGAGTTGATGAGATGCTGACGATTTATTCAGGTTCTCTGGAGGACGGAAAGGAAGCCGAAAATAAGCCGCCTAAATCACAGTCAAGAAATGTTTCGGTACAGAACTGTATAAGTTCAGAAAGTTTAAGAATGTCAAGTCATTTCAAAGGTGCGCATGGCTACGGTGGTATCATAGGCGGCACAAATGCAACATATCATCATAATCTTTTTGCAAATCATGACAGCCGTAATCCGCGTCTTGACAGAAATCTTAAATCAACCGATATGGTTAACAATGTGATTTACAACTGGGGAAATAACAGTTGTTACGGCGGCGAGCCGTACTCATATAATTCATGGGTAAGATACTCAGCGCCGGAATATGCATCGAATGTAAATATCCGAAATAACTATTATAAATCTGGGCCATCTACAAAGAAAAGTATACGTTCAAAGATATTTGAGGTGACACATAACGGCAATACAAGCTATAACGGTCAGATGCCGAAATCAAATTTTTATGTAAAAGGAAATTATGTATTCGGCAACAGTGAAGCAACAGACAATAATACCGCCAGTGAAAATTATGTTCAAAATCAGCAGAGAGCAAATTTCTTAGATATGCCGATTGATATGGACGAATATGAAATATCGTTACAGACGGCGGAGGAAGCCTACGAATATGTTCTTAACAATGCGGGCGCAACGCTGCCTAAGCGTGACAGTATTGACGCACGTGTAATAAATGATGTCAAAAACGGTACGGGCAGAATTATAAACGGCATAGAGGAAGTAGGCGGATTCAGCGGAATAACGTCTGAAAAAAGAACATTTGCTATACCGTCAGACTGGAAATCTGCGAACGGTATGGGCAGTAAAAGTGAAACTGATATTGTAACATCGGGAAAATGGAAGGGATATACGTGGATTGAAGCTTATGTAAATGACTGGACTCAAAATCAGAGCAGTCCGTCCAATCCTGATATTACGGTAAATTCTCCGGCTGTTGCCGACACTTCAAAAACTGTTGACAAAACTGATAACACAGGTTTCTGGGAGGTAACAACAGAGGATAAAGGCGTTGTATATTCTGCTCAGGCAGTGGCAAAACAGGGAACAAGCATAATAAAAATGGAGCTGTATGACGGAGAAATACTTCTTGACACAGTTAAGAGCAGCAAGATAGAGAAGAACCTGTCTTTAAAAGCAGGAACTCATTATATTACCTCAAAAGCATACAACAATAACGGAGAGTCAACTACTTCACCTACTGCAATAGTTTATGCGACTAAAAATGACAGCACGATAAACAGCAATAATATTGTTGAAATAGGTAAAACGCCGTTTGATGATAAAAACAATGCGTGGAATGACGCAGGTAAGACATATATCGGAGGAAGCGGACTTATAGGCGGCAAATCTGACAGTTTCAGCTACTTAAAGAATGAAGTGAACGGTGATTTTGAATTTTCAGCCAGGATAGAGGAAGTACCGAAGTATGAAAATGGTGCTGTATGCGGCATTATGTTCCGTGAAAGCTTAGACGGTGGTTCGCGCATGATAATGCTTGCTGATGGCTGGAAAAAATACGGAGAGAATATTCAGGTTCTGAGCCGTTCGGAAACGAATGAGGAAATGACTCGCGGCTGGCTGAGGGATGTGAACGATGCAGAAATAGCAAACGGTAAAAAAATAAATGTAAACGGTGAAAACAAGGATTATGAAACAACTGTATTCCCGATGCCGAAGTATATGAAAATTGCGCGTAAGGGTGATACGCTTACTCTGTCCGTATCAGATGACGGCGCTGACTGGACAAATAATTCACGTCAGCCGCTTGAAATTGATATAAGCGGCTGGAGTAAGGAGGCATATGTGGGATTGGCAGTTGACAGCGTTGCGGGAAATTCCAATGAAGCAAATCCGATGCTGGCATGGTATTCAATAGCTGCCTTCTCGGATATAAAGACTTCGGGAATATTAAATCCCAACCCAAATCCCACTCCGACAGTTACGCCTGCTGTAACAGCCACACCGCTGCCTGCTCCGTCATCTACACCGCTTATACAGAAAGCCGAATATGATGCAGAAAATCACCAGGCCGTTATAGTATCGGACAATGAACGTCCCGTGACCGTGATTTTCGCATGCTATGTTAACGGCGTATTGTCACAGGTCAAGATATTGGAAAACCGGCAGTTAAATACAGGGGTAAACAATATCCCCAAGCCTGAGGGCTTTGATGATACAAGCGGAGGCGTAAAAATTCATGTATGGTATTCGCTGACGTCAATGAAGCCTGTAATGTAAAATAAAATCCACCCGACGGGGTGGATTTTATTTTAGAGTATGTAATGCTCTTTTCTGTATTTATTCGGAGAAATTCCGATTATTTTTTTAAATACATCACCAAAATAATTACTATCCTGATAACCGCAGAAGGTTGCAATTTCCGTAATGGAGCTTTGTGTTTCCATTAACAGGCTTGTAGCCATTTTTATCCGTACATTGTTCAGATATTCGTTAAAGCCGAAGCCTGTAACACGTTTGAATTTCTTTGAAAAATATGTAGGTGACATATACGCGATTTTTGCCATCTCATTTAATGAAATGGGTTTGTTATAGTAGTTGCATATATATCGGCATACCTCCTGAATACGGTCCTCATAAACTGTAAGGTCATCCATTAGAGGCGTATTGTTCTTTGTTGAGAATTTGTTTATATTCACAAGCAGTTCAAGAATATTCAGTTTTGCTATATACTGAGAATATATATCATTTTGTTTGATTTTTGTTTCCGCTTTGTGTATAAGCATGTTGAAGGTGTTCTGCATCGAGTCGGGAATATGAATTTTCTTTGTATCAAAAATTTTTATAAAAAAATCTTTGTCAAATTCGCTCCCGAGATTATTAAGAAACTGGTCGGAGAAGGTTATAAGACATCGCGCATACTTCACAGGCGGATTTGCGCTTTGCGCAAGATGAATATCTCCTTTGTTTACAAGCATAATATCATTTGCAGTTACGTCATAAAGCGTGTGGTTTATAAAATAACGGCGGTTACCGTCAAGCAGATAATATATTTCATAATAATCATGAAAATGCGACTGACTCATACCGCTGGCATCAGTTTCCGAGAGTGACTCAACCCATAAATTTTTGCCTTCGGGTAAAGACATATTTAGCACCCCTTCCAATAATACAAATAGTGTGCTGTAATTGCTCACAAGCTAATTATAGCACTATTTCATAAAAAAAACAACTGTTTTTCTGTAAAAATATACAATTATGAAATAATTACCATTTGCAGGTGATGGCAAATATTCTTTAATTGAAACCAAAAAAACATTGGACTATGCATGTTGTAAATGGTATAATTATAGTGTATTAAGAAAATTTACAAAAAAGGAGAACAATTATGAAAACAAAAAAATTTATGGATAATGACTTTATGCTGACAAATAAAACAGCAAAAAAGCTTTATAACGATTATGCGGCAAAAATGCCGATATTTGACTATCATTGTCATTTAAGCCCACAGATGATGTATGAAGATAAGCCGTTTCTGAATATTACACAGATATTTCTGGGCGGTGACCACTACAAATGGAGGTACATGCGTTCCTGCGGCATAGATGAAGAATATATAACAGGAGGTAAATCGGATAAAGAAAAGTTCCGCGCTTTTTGTTCATGTCTGCAATATGCAATCGGAAATCCTCTGTATCACTGGACGCATCTTGAGCTTAAAAGATACTTCGGTATAGATACTGTTATAACAGCCGAAACAGCGGATGAAATATGGGATAAGACCAATAAGATAATAGCCGATACAAAAATGAGTCCGTCAAAGCTTATAAACCGGTCAAATGTAGCTTATATTTGTACTACTGACGACCCGGCGGATGACCTTTTAGTGCATAAGAAAATTGCGGAAAAGGGACATATAAAGGCAAAGGTTCTGCCTGCCTTCCGTCCTGATTTTATGATAAATATAGATAAAGATACTTTTGTCAATTATATTAACAGGCTTTCTGATGTTTCAGATATTAAGATTAAGTCATATTCGGAACTGATTGAAGCGGTATATAAGAGAATTGAATATTTCCATGCAGCAGGCTGCCGTATAAGCGACCATGCGCTGGACAGTGTTCCGTTTGAAGAAACAGACGGGGATTCGGTAAATAAAATATTTAAAGCTGCCATGTCGGGGAAAGAGCTTACGCAGGCTGAGATTGATGCATATAAATCCTATACGCTTATACAGCTCGGTAAAAAATATAATGAGCTTGACTGGGCTATGCAGCTTCATATAGGCGCTTTAAGAAACAATAATGCAAGAATGTTTAAAAAGCTCGGAGCAGATACAGGCTTTGATTCTATAAGCGACTACTGTATAGCATATCCGCTGTCAAAATTGCTTAATGCATTGGCTGAGGAGGATAATCTTCCTAAAACAATTCTGTATACGTTAAATCCGAAGGATAACTATGTTTTGGGAACTATGCTCGGAAACTTTCAGGGAAGCAGTACGGCGGGTAAAATCCAGTTTGGTTCAGGCTGGTGGTTCAATGACCAGCGCGACGGTATGACAGAGCAGATGAAAGCGCTTGCAAATCTGGGCGCGCTGTGCAAATTTGTTGGCATGCTTACCGACTCAAGAAGCTTCCTGTCATATACCCGTCATGAGTATTTCAGACGTATATTATGTAATCTGCTTGGTACATGGGTAGAAAACGGCGAGTTTCCTGCCGATATGAATACGCTTGGTAAAATAGTGGAAGATATTTGTTACAATAACGCAGTAAATTACTTTAAATTGTAAGAGGTGGTTGAACAATGAATAAAAAAGTTGTAGCGTTTGTGCTTGCGGCTGTTTCGGTTATATCAGCATCTTTATTTATAATTCCTGCCGGTCTTGCCGCTGTTGAACCCGAGTATCAGACTCCGGCATTCCCTGAGGCGGAGGGCAGTGCGAAGTATATAAGCGGTGCGCGCGAACAGATAAATAATATAAACTCTGTTGAAGTTTATCATGTTACGAACTTAAATGACGAAGGCGCAGGTTCGTTCCGAGATGCGGTATCACGTGGAAACAGGATGATTGTGTTTGATGTTTCGGGAATGATTGATTTGAAATCTCGTGTTTCAATTACACATGACAATATCACTATTATGGGGCAGACTGCGCCGGGTGACGGCATATGCTTCAGAGGCAACAGCGTAAAGATAAACGGTAAAAATGTAATTATGCGTTATCTTCGTTTCAGACCGGGTTCAAAGCTTGAAGACGGAAGCGATACAATAACGCAGGACGGTTTCGGCATTCCTGTCGGAGCAAAGAATATAATTCTTGACCATTGCAGTATAAGCTGGGGAACGGACGAAAATCTGTCCGTTATCGGCGGAGAAAATATAACGGTACAGAAATGTATAATATCGGAGGCGTTAAACAGCTCAATACATGATAAAGGCGAGCATAGCTATGCAGGTATCTGGGGCGGAAGATTTATTTCAATGCACCATAATATTATCGCATCGCATAAGAGCCGTAATCCGAAAATCGGTACAAGCGAAACTGTTTCAATGACACCGGGCTATACGGACAGGGAAACAGTTGTCGATATGTGGAACAATGTTTTTTATAATTGGGGTGATAAGGCCGGATACGGCGCAGAAAACGGTGCAAATGTAAATATAGTCAATAACTACTATAAACCGGGTCCTGCAACTCCTGCGGAAAAACGCGCAAGAATTTTTGAACTTTCGCCGGGAAATAAATATCAGTCCAACTGGTCGGGAGATATTTATGCAAATGGAAACTTTATTGATGATGACGGAGCGGATGCGCAGGCTGTAAATGCCGACAACTGGCAGATTGAAAAGGGAACGGGCGTATATCTGGCTTCAAACGGCATTGCATATAATAAGCTTAATGAATTGCCTGAAGACTCTGAAATAAAATCAGGCTCGGCAGAAAGTGTGCAGACGGCACAGGAAGCATATGAGGACGTATTGTCCGATGCAGGCGCGACAATGCCGAAGAGGGATTTGGTGGACGCGAGAATTATAGATAATGTAAAAAACCGTACTGCGCCTGAAAACGGAACGCACGGCAGCCGATTCCTTGTAGATGACCCTGTGGACGGCATCCCTGCGGGACAGGAGAACCTATATGACTGGCGCGGCTATCCCGTATGGGAAAGCGAAACGCGCGCGGCGGATTTTGACGCCGACGGCGATGGCATTGCCGACGCATGGGAGGATAAAATGGGTCTTGACAAAACAAACCCCAATGATTCCCTAAATCTCGGACCGGGCGGCTATACATGGCTTGAAATTTACGGTGAAAGCTGTATTTCAGACAATATAACAGAGAAAACTGTTACAGTCACACGTAACGATGATGATAAATATGTACTGTCACTAAGTGACACTGATGCAGTAAAAACTGAGTTTTATTGTGACGGATATAAAATAGAAGGTGAAGTGAATGATACGGCGATAGCCTTGACGGGAGGTATTCACCGCATAAATGCAAAACTTACCTATGCGGACGGAACATATAAAATCACGCCGGTAAATATGGTTAGTGTACCGAGAGAAATACAGGAGCCTCAAAACGTATCAGGTGATTTTGAATTTATAGCGCGTATAAACGATATTTCAAATTATGTTGATAATGTTTATTCGGGTATATATGCGGATGATTTTGTTGTTGCGGCAGGCTATAATAATGAATTTAAGCCTGTTATAAAATACGGTAAAAAGAGTAATGCAGAATTATCGGAAAAAGATAACAGAGGCTATAAATATATAAAAATATCGGTTAGAAACGGTCATGCTGATTTATATGCCGCTTCAACAATAGGTCTTTGGGACAAATTATCCGAGAACGGTTATGATTATAAAGGAACTGACCCCACAGCAGGAGAATATTTGTATAATCCTGAAAATAAGGAATATGTGCCTAATTCAATATGGTATGAAGTAGTTACAGAACTTAAAGAACCTGCATTTACAGTAAATAATATTTCGGATAATGCGGTTATTGGTTTTAATGATAAGGTAAATATTACTGTAAATCCTGATGATTATACGACAGAGGTAATCGTGCTGTTTAACGGCGAAGCAATAGCGTCAAAGATGATTGACGATTTATTTACATTTGATATTCAGATGTCCTTTGACGGCGCGCAAGAGGGAACGCTTACCGTATTTTGCTGCAATAAAAACTATCAGAGTTCGTCACAGAGCTTTAAGGTGTATGTGTCGGCAGACGCGTCACCTTGGCAGGTTACAGATATAAGCTCCAATGGAAATCGGGAAAGAGCATATATGTATGCGACAGAGGACTATACGTTTAAAATTGGGGGAATGGACGGTAATATAGGTGGTACGGCTGATGAGTTCGGATATGTTTTTCAGAAATTTTCGGGAGATAACAGAATTTATTACAGGAGCAGAATGCAATCGGGTAAGCAGTTTGGCATAATGCTGCGTAAATCTCTTGACTCCGATAGTGAGGCTGTATTTTTTGGCGGCGAAGTAAAAGACAGCGTGTTAAAATATGTGATGAAATTGCGAGATGAAAAAGGCGGTGATATGACAGAGGTTCTGTACAATATTACAGGTGTTCACAATGGGGATACGATTATTGCAGCATCGTATGAAAATGATGTACTAAAAGAGATGAAATCAGATGTTTACGATAATGATTTTGTGATGCCTCAGGTTTCGGGGGAAACACGTTTTTTTGTCTGGGATAGTATAACGGGTATGAAACCGATTGAGGGTGCAGATGTTACAGTTAGCGCTTTATCCGGGTTGTCGGGTTCAAACATGTATTTTATAGCTGAGAAGTCAGGGAATATGCTTAATATTTATCAGACTGAAAATGCTTCAACCGTATATAAAACAAAAGAATTGTTAATATCGCTTGATGTCAGCGCGATAGGCGATGAATATTATATGGGATTTGCATCTGTATCTGACGGTTCGGGCGACCCGCCGGACTGCGGCTGGATAGGCATTGACAACTGCGGTGACGATTCATACGTATGGAATTTCGATAACGGTCTTGACTGGTGCTGGCAGGCACAGGAGAGAAACGTACTAAAGCCTGTCTGGACAGATGAAAACGGAAGCGGACAAATGATACTTGCACCTGATGATGATTATTCGGGAGAGAGATATGTTTACCGTGAGTACCGTATGAATGACGGATATGTTCCGCGAATGACTTCTGATATAATGCTTACAGGAGAGGAACCGGCGATTAACATGTATCTTCAGACAGGCAGCGCAAATACAGCGTATAAAATTACCTTTGACAGGGATAATAAAATAAAAGATGCTAAAGGCAATGAAATAGGAACTTGGGAAAAGGATAAACAGTATTTTGTCTGCATGAAGGTAGGCGTTGACACAGAAACAATTGAAAATAACTGCAAGTTGTTCCTGAGAGAAGCAGACGGAGATGTTATAGCTGATTATATTGCGGTTCCGCTTGATGAAAACTTCAGAATGCAGAACGATACAAAAAAGCAGCCGATAACTAAGGCGGTATATTTTGAACCTTTAGCTTCTGCGAATGGTAAGTATTATATTGATAATGTTTCTGTGCTTCCGGAGCAGGATGAATATAAAATTGTAACAGAAAATAAAATGTATACTTTTGAAAACGCAGAAGGTTATGCAGGTTTGACGATAAGCGGAGCGTCTGCTGAAACGCTGACCAAAGCAAAGAAGGTTGCCGGTATTAACTTTATGGGAAAGGTAAGGCTGTCAAAACCGTCAACATCCGTTACAGTTCCTGTATCAGGCGAATGTGAAATAAGAATTTATGCAGTTTCAGCAAATAAGGAAGAAATCAGAAGTCTTGTACTGAATGACGGTACAGACCATGTGATTTCTTTCAATTCAACAGGTTGGGCAGATGCTGAGGGCAGTGCGGCAGTGTATAAGTACACGGGCGGAGAAGGTAATATTAAAATAAGCGCAAATTCCGGCGTTGACGTTTACGGAATTGAGGTTTCGGCAAAAAGATTGGAAGAGGTAAACAATTAGGACAAAAAAATAGTAAAATAGGTAAAAAGTCTTGATTTTTTGCTCACTTTGTACAAAAAGCTTTATTTTTAAGCCAGACTGTTGTAGAATATATATAGAAATGACAAAGGGGAGGTAGCTTTATGGCGAAAAAGAAAAATAATATTTCGGCCGTTGAACCAAAGCTAAGTGCTTCAGAATGGTTTAAAAAGGAGTTGAATAAGGCAAAAAAAGGTAAGTTTTTAATGCTTATCATGCTGCCGGGATTGATATATTTTATCATATTCCAGTATATTCCTATCGGCGGCTTGCTTATTGCGTTCAAGGATTACAGTTCAAGACTTGGTGTAATCGGAAGTCCTTGGATGGATTATGCAGGTTTTGGACATTTTATACGTTTTTTAAATACTCCTGATGTATGGAGATATATTTGGAATACAATAGCTTTGAGCCTGTTACATATTATATGGCTCTTTCCGTTGGCGATTATACTGGCTCTGTTTATAAACGAGCTTCGTTCGCTGAAGTTTAAGAAGGTTGTACAGACAGTATCGTATCTTCCGCACTTCGTATCGGTTGCAGCGGTGGCAGGTATGCTTACACTGTTCCTTTCTTCACAGGGAACGCCGTCCAGTGCTGGAAGCTATATGAATGAAGGTATTGTAAACCAGATATTATTAAAGCTCGGACTTATTAAGAACGGTATTTCATTCCTTGACAAGACAGAATATTTCAGAACGATTTATATCGCTTCTGACGTATGGCAGGGAATAGGCTGGAGTGCTATCGTTTATATTGCGGCGCTTTCGGGTGTTGACCAGGAGCTTTATGAGGCGGCGACGATTGACGGCGCTACAAGAGTACAGAAAATGTGGTATATATCGGTACAGCTTATCAAACCGACAATAGTCCTTCTGTTGGTTATGCAGATTGGTAAGATAATGTCGCTTGGTTCAGATAAAGCCCTGTTGCTTCAAAGAGAGGTAACTTATCCGAAATCTCAGATTTTAAGCACATATATTTATAATCTCGGTATCGGTAAGGGTGAATTTGACTATTCAGCCGCAATAGGTCTGTTTAATTCGGGAATTAACGTGCTGCTTGTTATTATAGCAAACTTAATTTCAAAGAAGCTGACAGATACAAGCTTGTGGTAAAGGAGGGAGCAGAATGGTACAAGATAAATCAATATCGTCAAAAGTTCTTGATGTTATAATTTATGTGACGCTTATTCTATTGTTGATTGTAACATTATACCCGATTATTTATATATTTTCGGTATCTGTTTCATCAACAACGGCATATGAAAGCGGACGCGTATTCTTCCTTCCTGTCGAGTTTAATCTCGAAGCGTATAAGGTAATTATGAAAGCGGGAACAATTCCGCGTTCGTTTGTAAATTCAGTGATATATACGATTGTATATACAGTTGTATCGCTGTTTATGACAACGACAATGGCATATCCTCTTTCGCGTTCAAAGGAAAGAGTGGCATTTAAAGGATTTTTCTCAAAGATTGTAATATTTACAATGTTCTTTAATGCGGGTATTATACCGAATTACCTGGTAGTAAAAGGACTGGGACTTATGGACAGTATGTGGGCGCTGGTATTGCCGACAGCAATATCTACATATAACCTTGTAGTTATGCGTTCATTCTTTGAGGGTATCCCGATTGATTTGGAAGAGGCTGCGTTTATAGACGGAGCCAATGAAATCACAATATTCTGGAAAATCATGCTTCCGCTGTCAAAGGCGGCGTTGGCAACAGTAGGCTTGTTCTACGGCGTATCAATGTGGAACCAGTGGTTTAATGCTATGCTGTACTTGCAGTCAGATACAAAATTCCCGCTT
>CAJTUY010000010.1:52526-53238 GCA_910579415.1 uncultured Clostridia bacterium
GCAAAATCAGATGGCGGCAGAGCTTGCGGCTATGGGTGATACGTCAATGCTGACAGAGCAGACCACAAACTCTGTAAGCTTAAAGTATGCGACATTGTTCCTATCCATTCTTCCTATGCTTGCTGTATATCCGTTTATACAGAAGTATTTCGTAAAGGGCGTAATGGTAGGTTCTGTAAAGGGTTAATAAAACTAAGTTAATAAAAAAGGAGAGAAAAACATGAAACTAAACAAAGTTATAGCTTTATCTTTAGCGGCAGTAATCGCGGTACCTATGCTGACCTCATGCGGCAAGCCAAAGACAGAAACGGTTGATGAAAACGGAAATAAAATTTATTCGTATACATTTAATATGTATACACAGGATGATAACGAATACCCGACACAGGATGATACAGTATTTAATAATTATATCCGTGACAATTTCGGTATAAAGTTTATCTATGACAGAATACCGAGAACTGACTGGGAAACAAAGACAAATACTTATTTTGCTACCGGAGATTCTCCTGATGTAACTGTCGGCGGTAAGGAAATGAACTATAAGGCGTGGGGCAATGAGGGTTATCTTGCGCCTATCGAATATAAAAAGCTTCCTAACTGGTGTGCGCTTTGGGGCGATAACCTTGATAAGGTAGTATCACTTGCTTCAAATTCAGACGGTAATCTGTACTATCTGCCGACTGTAAGACAGGAAAAAGTTCAGATGTGT
>CAJTUY010000011.1 GCA_910579415.1 uncultured Clostridia bacterium
ATGCGGGAGTGGCTCAGTGGTAGAGCGTCACCTTGCCAAGGTGAACGTCGCGAGTTCGAATCTCGTCTTCCGCTCCAATTACAACAGGACAAAAGACGCAACCCCATCTGCGTCTTTTGTTGTTTGTATCCTATCAGACTTACGGCGCCATAGCCAAGTGGTAAGGCAGAGGTCTGCAAAACCTTTATTCCCCAGTTCAAATCTGGGTGGCGCCTCCAATTACGGAAGATGCTGCGGCTTAAGAATACGCTTAGGTCGCAGCATTTTTTCATTTTTTATAACAGGTGAAGTAATTATGAAATATATAAAACGATTTATCGCTGTAATTTTGCTTTTAGCAATCGCCGTATGCGTGACAAATGCAAAAACAGATTTGTTCCTGAATTTCGGCGATTATTTTCCGTCCGCAGCAGAAAAATATCCTGAATTTACATCCTCAGTAACAGAAGCATCGGAATGTCTGTCACTGATAACGGACTATATTCCCTCCCCGTCTGAAATATGGGCGGCGCTGCGTCACACCGAACCGCCGATTAACCCGAAGGATGTGGCAACAAATGCATATATTGAAAACAGTCCTATGCTTACATTCTATCCAAACGAAAACATAGGCATGATTGCGGACTTTGATAAAATTGAACTTTTCGGCGTCACCTCGTCACGTCAGAAGTCACATCTTGTAGCGGAATTTTATGATGAAAACGGAGAACAGATAAATCAAACGTCGTTCTCAGTCAACTCCTCAGGTGAATTTAATAAATCCATTACAATTCCCGATACAAATTCCCTTTCACTGAAGCTTGCGGTTTATACGGGAAGCAAGGCATACGGACAATTTACAAGCTGGGTATACAACTACATAACGCTTGACAAAACCCCCGACGGCGGCTGGGAGCTTGCTAAATCTCCTGTTTTCGACCATAACAGGCAGATGTACGAAAAGGATAAATCCATAAAAGACGCGCTGAAGCATACGCCGTCCATTCAATCAACAAATTCGGGGATTGTTTCAATCGCCGAACAGCTTACGCAGGGTATTGAAAGCGATTACGACAAAGCGCTTGCTCTGCATGACTGGATTTGTTCATATATGTATTACGATGTGGACAGTCTTTCAGACCCTCAGACGCCGCCGTATTTTGCATCGGATATTGTCAAATCCAGAAAAGCGGTTTGTCTTGGTTTTGCCACACTCATGGCGGCTCTTTGCCGAAGTATTGATATTCCGTGCAACGTAGTTTCGGGCTACGCGCTTGGAGTAGGCAGCGACATCGAATGGACAGACGAAACGATTATAACCGAAGAACAGAACCATGCCTGGAATGAGGTTTATGCAGACGGCAGATGGATTATTGTCGATACCACATGGGATTGTGCCAATAAAATAGAAAACGGAGAGCAGGTAAGTAAAAGCTCGGAGGTTTCTCATATCTATTTTGATGCAAACCTGCAATTTTTCTCAAATAATCATAAAATACTTGAATATGCAAAGCGGAGATAAAATGAAAATAGGAAGTTTTGAAACGGAAAACAATATATTTCTTGCGCCGATGGCAGGAGTGACAGACCTTACATTCCGAAGAATATGCCGAAACTGGGGCGCGGGAATGGTATATTCGGAAATGGTAAGCGCAAAGGGTCTTTATTATAATGACAAAAAAACTGCGGAGCTTATGCGTATTACCGATGATGAACGCCCGTGCGCAATACAGATTTTCGGTTCAGACGCTGATATTATGGCTGAGATAATCCCTAAAGTTATGGAATACAAGCCTGATATTATTGATATAAATATGGGCTGTCCTACACCCAAAATTGTAAATAACGGCGACGGAAGCGCGCTTTTAAAAAATCCCTCACTGATAGGCGAAATTGTACGCAAGGTGTCAGACGCTTCGCCTGTTCCCGTGACGGTCAAAATACGCAAGGGCTGGGACAGCGACAGTGTAAACGCAGTTGGAACGGCAAAAATAATTGAAGCAAACGGCGCGGCGGCAATTGCCGTACACGGCAGAACACGCAGTGAATTTTATAGCGGCAAAGCGGATTGGGATATTATACGCTCGGTAAAGAACGCAGTTAAAATACCGGTAATAGGAAACGGCGATATTAAAACTGCATATGATGCAAAACGCATGCTTGACGAAACAGGCTGTGACGCGGTTATGATAGGACGCGGCGCGGAGGGAAATCCGTTTATATTCAGACAGGTAAATGAATATCTCAGAACAGGCTCTGTGACATTTTTCCCTTCTCCTCAGGACAGGCTTAATCAGATGACAGAACATATAGAAATGCTTGTACGTGAAAAAGGCGAAAGTCGCGGCATTAAAGAGGCGCGCAAGCATATAGCATGGTATATTAAAGGTCTGCCGTCAGCATCACGCTTTAAGTCGGAAGTGTTTCAGATAAGCGGCATTGCCGAAATGCGTCACGCTTTAACAAAGTATATCAATCATATGCAATAAATTACAAAAAAACACTTGAAAATGAATAGCCGATTTGATATAATTATTAAAATAAATACTAATGAGAGGAGTTACAGTACATGGAAAGTAAATTTGCTAAAGAGGGGCTTACTTTTGATGATGTATTGCTTGTACCGCAGGCATCTGATTTTACACCAAACGAAGCTGACCTTTCAACAAGACTTACAAAAAATATTACACTCAACATACCGCTTATGAGTTCAGCTATGGACACCGTTACGGAAGCATCAATGGCTATCGCAATGGCACGTGAAGGCGGTATAGGAATTATTCATAAAAATATGACTATCGAACAGCAGGCGGCAGAGGTTGATAAAGTAAAGCGAAGTGAAAACGGCGTTATAACAAATCCGTTCAGTCTTACAAAGGACCGTACGCTTCAGGATGCAGATGACCTTATGGCGCGTTTTAAAATTTCCGGTGTACCTATTGTTGATAAAGACAATAAGCTTATTGGTATTATTACAAACCGTGATTTAAAATTTGAAACTAATTTTAATCAGAAAATATCAGACGTTATGACAAGCGAAAATCTTGTCACCGCTCCTGTCGGCACAACGCTTGACGAAGCGCAGAGTATCCTCTCAAAGGCAAAGGTTGAAAAGCTTCCTATTGTTGATAAAGACGGATGTCTTAAAGGACTTATTACAATAAAAGATATTGAAAAAGCTGTACAGTACCCTAACTCCGCGCGCGATAAGCAGGACAGACTGCTCGTAGGAGCTGCTATCGGAGTTACTGCCGACGCATTGGAAAGAGTACAGGCTGTTGTCGATAAGGGCGTTGATATTATAGCCCTTGACAGCGCGCACGGTCACAGCAAAAATATTATAGAAAAAGTCAAAGAAATCAAGAAAGCCTTCCCCGACCTCCCGATTATCGCAGGTAACATTGCAACGGGCGAAGCAGCAGAAGCGCTGATTAAAGCAGGCGCAGACTGTCTTAAGGTTGGTATAGGTCCGGGTTCAATCTGTACAACTCGTGTTGTTGCAGGTATCGGCGTACCTCAGATTACAGCAGTTTATGATGTAAGTCAGGTTGCTAAAAAATATGATGTTCCCGTAATTGCCGACGGCGGTATCAAGTATTCGGGCGATATTGTTAAAGCTATTGCGGCAGGCGGAGATGTTATCATGCTCGGAAGCCTTCTCGCAGGCTGTGACGAAAGTCCGGGTGAATTTGAAATATTTCAGGGCAGACGCTTTAAAGTATATCGCGGCATGGGTTCAATCGCCGCTATGGAGTGCGGAAGCAAGGACAGATACTTCCAGACAGGTTCAAAAAAGCTTGTTCCCGAAGGCGTTGAAGGCCGTGTACCGTATAAGGGTCCTCTTTCGGATACAGTATTCCAGCTTCTTGGCGGTATCCGTTCGGGTATGGGCTATTGCGGCACAAAAACCATTGCCGAGCTTAAGGAAAACGGTAAGTTTGTCAGAATTACAGGCGCAGGACTTAAAGAGAGTCATCCCCATGATATTTATATCACGAAGGAAGCGCCGAATTACAGCTATAACACACAAGGATAATAATAAATTAAAAAGGTGTCTGCAAAAGCAAACACCTTTTTTATACTTAAAACTAATCGTCTATTTTAACTATCCAGCCTTCGGGTGCGTCAATGCGTCCCATCTGTATACCCGTAAGCGTTTCGTAAAGCTTCTTTGTAACAGGTCCCATGTCGTCCATACCGCTGGGGAAACAAATCTCTTTGCCGTGGTCAACAATTTTTCCCACAGGCGATATAACCGCCGCCGTGCCGCACAAGCCGCACTCCGCAAAATCGCTAAGCTCTGAAACAGAAACTTCTCTCTCCTCAGTCTCAAGACCAAGATATTCCTTCGCTACATACATAAGCGAGCGTCTTGTGATAGACGGCAGAATACTATCAGATTTTGGCGTTACTACCTTGTTGTCCTTAGTGATAAACAAGAAATTCGCGCCGCCTGTTTCCTCAACCTTTGTACGCGTTCCCGCATCAAGGTACATATTCTCGTCATAACCCTCCTTATGTGCCGAAACAATGGCATAAAGGCTCATGGCATAGTTAAGACCTGCCTTTATATGACCTGTTCCGTGCGGAGCGGCTCTGTCAAAATCAGATACGCGTATTGTAATAGGCTTCGCGCCTCCCTTAAAGTATGGACCAACAGGAGTAGAGAACACTCTGAACTGATATTCCGAAGCGGGCTTAACTCCGATTACGGGATTAATTCCAAACATATACGGACGCAGATACAGCGTCGCTCCGCTGCCGTACGGCGGTACGAACGACTTATTCGCTTTTACAACCGCCTTAACCGCCTCGACAAATTTATCCTCAGGATAGACGGGCATCTCCATACGTTTCGCGCTGTTTGCCATACGCTCCGCGTTTAAATCGGGACGGAAAACAACCGTATCGCCCTTTTCGGTCGTATATGCCTTCAAACCCTCAAAAATTGTCTGAGCATACTGCAAAACGCACGCACACTCGCTCATGGTTATCATATCATCATCTATAAGAGCGCCGTTATCCCATTCACCGTTCTTATATTCAGAAACAAATCTTTTATCGGTTTTCATATAACCGAAACCGAGATTTCCCCAGTCAATATTTTGATTTCCCATATAAAACACTCCTTTTTTCATATACACCATTTAATTTCCACTCTTTATTATATCGCGTTTTTTTATCGTTGTAAAGTGTTACAGCGTAATTTTTTGATGTATTTTTACATTTTTTTTAAAGCTGCTGTGTGTTTTTATTGTAAATCAGCATCAGTCCCTTAATTAAAAGCTCGTCATCAAGTACAATTTCATTTCTGCAAAGCGGAGTTACTGCGCCTGCCAAACCGCCCGTTGCTATAACCTGCGCTTCGCCGATTTCTGCTTTTATACGGTCAATCATGCCGTCAATACATGACGCAGTGCCGTAAAGCACACCGCTTTTCATGCAGTCAACCGTATTTGTTCCGATAAGCTTTTTCGGCTTGTCAAGACCTATCTTGGGAAGCTGCGAAGTACCGCTTACCATAGCATTTAAAGAAATCATCATACCCGGCATAATCATTCCGCCGAGATACTCATTATTTTTATTTATTACAGATACCGTAGTAGCCGTACCCATATCAAAAATTATAAGCGGCGCGCCGTACTCGTGTATGCCGGCTACCGCATCAACCACCAGGTCGCTTCCAAGCTGCGCGGGATTGTCGGTTTTTATACTAAGCCCTGTTTTAATTCCCGGACCTATAACAAGCGCGTCAATGCCGTTAACTTTTTTAACGGCTTCTTTTACGCTGTTTGTGACTGACGGCACCACAGAAGAAATTACAGCGCCCTTAATACCTGATATATCCGACCCCGACAGTTCTAAAATCTGCTTTAATATTATTGCATATTCTATTTCGGTTGCCGTATGGTTTGTGGTAATTCTCTCCATAAACAGCACCCTGCCGCCGTCACAGCCGCCTATGACTATATTTGTATTGCCTATATCTATTGCAAGTATCATTTAATATCCGTCAGCTCCTTTTTTAGAATATATCCTTTTTCTTTTTTATATACCGCCTTATCAGTATAACCAGCGACGCTATAATACACACTGTCATAAATGCAGGTACAATAACGCGGTTTGGCGTCTGCTCCTCAGAAGATTTCATTTCCGTCCAGAGCGTTTGCATAGTTAAATTTGCTTCATCGGAAAGATTACGGAATATGGTTGTTTTTTCTGCAATAAAATCATCGTCAGGATATGATATGCCGTCATTTTTAACTTCATCCTCTAGCATTTCATACGCTTTCTGATTAGGCGTTGAATAACCGATAAAATCACTGACCGCCTTTGCGCTGTCCGCCTCGCACATGAAGTTAATATACATTTCGGCAGCTTCCTTATTGCGGCAACCGCGCGGAATACACATCGCGTCAATAAACAGATTGGTACCGCTTTTCGGAATGACAAAACCGATATGCTCAAAATCGTCCATAAGAGTTATTGCATCGCCCGCGTAATACGGGGCAAGTACAGCCTCCCCTGCGCCCATTTTGTCAAAAATTTCATCCATTACATATGCCTGAACAATTTTTTTCTGCTCCTTAAGCTTTTCCGCAGCTTTTCTCAGCTCATCTGTATTTTCCGTATTAAGCGAAAAACCGAGCATATTTTCGGCAATAGCAAAAGCGTCGCGCGGATTATCAAACATAAGCACACTGTCCGCGTACTTTTCATTCCAGAGAATGTCCCAGTCGATTTCTGTTTCATCAACCGCTGTTGTATCATATATAATTCCCACCGTACCCCATGTATACGGTACAGAATACATAGTGTCGGGGTCATACTCAGTGACCTGGAACTTATCCATTATATTTTTATAATTCGGTATCTGCGTAAAGTCAAGAGGTTCAAGCATATCCTCCTTAATCATTCTTGATATCATATAATCCGACGGTATCACAACGTCATAAGTTGCACCGCCGCCCTTCAGCTTTGCATACAGCTCCTCGTTTGTCGCATATGTCGTATAATTTACGCGTATACCCGTAAGCCGCGTAAACTCATCATTCAGATTAAGCGTGCCTTCCTCGCTTCCGTCGGGTATATATTCGCCCCAGTTGTATACATTTATGGACAGACCGTCATTTTTAAAGCGTGTATAATAATCGCTGTCCTCAACCGTTACACTTGTAACGCCTGTATCTGTTTCCTCATCATCAATATGCGCACATGAACATATATACATAGAAGCGGTAATTGTCAGCAGCAATAAAACTATTTTTTTCACTATTTAACACCCCTCTTTACCGCATTTCTTCGTTCTATAATATTTTTAATGACAAGCACCGCAACGACTACAACAAATATAATTGTTGACAGCGCGTTTATTTCCGGACTCACCTTACGGCGCGTCATTGAATAAATTGTTATAGGAAGCGTCTGGGTTGTGCCGCTTGTAAAATAGCTTACGACAAAATCGTCAAGCGAAAAAGTAAATGCCATAAGGAAGCCCGATACTACTCCGGGCATAATTTCAGGCAGAATTACCTTGAAAAATGCCGATACCGGATTACAGCCCAAATCCTGCGCCGCTTCGTAGACATTCGGCGTCATTTGCCTGAATTTAGGCATAATACTTAATATTACATACGGAACGTCGAAGGTAATATGCGCAATAATCAGCGTAACAAACCCAAACTCAAAATTCATACGCGCCGCAAAAAACACAAACAGAAGCATCATTGAAACACCCATGACAATTTCAGGATTGACAATAGGTATATTTGTACCCTGCATAATTATTGAGCGCGGCAGTTTTTTCATATTGTTTATTCCGATTGCCGCCGCCGTTCCAAGTACCGTTGAAGCAACCGACGCTATAACTGCAACTATAACAGTATTTAAAAATGATTTCATAATCAGCTCGTTATGAAACAGCTTTATGTACCAGTCAAACGTAAAACCCGAAAAGACGGAACGGCTTTTTGTTACGTTAAATGAAAATACTATAAGTACAAAAATCGGTACATATAAAAACAGCATTACAAGTGCTAAATAAAGCTTGGATAATTTTTTCATTCATTTATTACCTTTCTTACATCAATACTCTGTCCTCATCATCATCAAACTGATTTAAAATAGTCATAATCAGAAGTATAATAACCATCAGTACAAGTGAAATTGCTGCGCCGAGATTAGGATTATACGAGTTTCCTAAAAACTGCATTTCAATCAAATCGCCTATAAGCAGATTTGAACCGCCGCCGAGCATTCTTGAAATAATAAACGTACTGATTGCAGGTACAAACACCATTGTTATACCCGACATTATACCCGGCATACTTAACGGCACAATAACCTTAAGCATTGTCATTGCGCTGTTACAGCCCAAATCCTGCGCCGCTTCAATGATGCGTTTATCAATTTTTTCAATAACCGTATACAGCGGAAGTATCATATACGGGAGATAATTATATACCATTCCCAGAACTATCGCGCCCTGCGTATTCAACATTCTCTTAGGTGCAATTCCGAATATGCCGAGAAAACCATTGATAAGACCGTTATTACCGAGAAGCGTCATCCATGCGTAGGTTCTCAGAAGAAAATTCATCCACATGGGCAGCATAACTATCATAAGCACCGTACTCTGATAGCTTTTATCCGTGCGCGCAAGTATAATAGCAAGCGGATATGCAATTATAAGACATATTACCGTTGAAATGGCGGCAAGCCATATTGAACGTATAAAAATATTGCTGTACTGCGATACTGCGGCAAGATTATCAAGAGTAAATTCACCTGTATCGTTTGTAAATGCGAAGTATGCTACCATTAAAAGCGGAACTATTATAAATACTGCCATCCATAATATATAAGGAGCAGAAGTCAGTTTTTTCATTTTTCAGCCTCCTTACATCTTATTCATAATATGTATATCATACGGGTCGAACAAAATACCCACCGTAGAACCCAGCTCTGCGGCTTTTGTTGAGTGTACAAGCCAGTCATGGTCATACGCCTCAATCAGCATTTCATAATGAACGCCCTTAAACGTCACCGACTGCACCACACCCGATATATGCGAGTCATCAGGCTTTGTAAGCTTAATATCCTCAGGACGTATAACAACGTCAACGGGCTTGTTCTCACCAAAACCCTTATCAACACATTCGAACCGGTGACCGCTTATTTCAACAAGCAGGTCGCGTACCATCATACCGTTAAGAATATTGCTTTCTCCGATAAAATCAGCAACAAACGCATTTTTCGGCTCATTGTAAATGTCCACAGGCGAACCAATCTGCTGTATATCCCCATTATTCATTACAACTACCGTATCGCTCATGGTAAGAGCCTCCTCCTGGTCATGAGTAACATAAATGAACGTGATTTCAAGACGCTGCTGAATACGTTTCAGCTCTGTCTGCATTTCCTTACGCAGCTTTAAATCAAGCGCTCCCAAAGGCTCATCTAAAAGAAGTACCTTCGGTTCATTTACAAGCGCGCGGGCTATCGCTACACGCTGCTGCTGACCGCCCGAAAGACGGTCGATAGAACGCTTTTCAAAACCTTTAAGGTTCACAAGCTCAAGCATTTCACCGACACGCTTCTGAATTTCTCTGTCAGGAAATTTTTTTACCTTTAAGCCGAAGGCAATATTATCAAATACATTCAGGTGCGGAAACAGCGCGTAACGCTGAAACACCGTATTTACATTTCTTTTAAACGGCGGAAGAGCATTTATTTCCCTGCCTTCAAATTTAACGCTTCCGCTGTCGGGTTTCAGGAAACCCCCAATAATACGCAGAGTGGTCGTTTTGCCGCATCCTGACGGACCCAGAAACGTAACAAATTCCTTGTCACGTATGTCCAAATTTATATTGTTTAAAATTTGCTCGCCGTCAAAGGCAACACTGATATTTTCAAGACTTATAATGTTTTTGTTCATTTCCTGCCTCCCCTGTTAAATTAACAAGCAAATTATAACACATACGTTGATACCATTGCAACATAAAATTAAAATTTGCTACATAAATATTCATTGACAAATACTGACATATACAATATAATATAAGTAACAAAATTATGAAAGAGAGTATATTTATGGACGAGATACGACTTGAACGCAAAACCAAAGAAGAACTCAAGCAAATCGCACAGGGACTTGGAATTGAGAAAATATCCGCGCTCAGGAAAGATGAAATCATAGAAAGAATAAATGCAAAGCGCGAGGAAATGGCGGAAGCGGAAAAGCAAAAAACACAGACAAAAAAGCGTGAACGTCCTGCCGATGCGGTGGAAGTATGCGGAGTGTTGGACGTAATGTCTGACGGCTTCGGTTTTCTTCGTGTTGAGAATTATATGTCCAGTAAAAATGATATATACGTATCACCGACACAAATACGGCGTTTTAATCTCAAAACGGGTGATGAAATACTCGGTGACTGCCGTCCGTCACAGGATGAGGATAAATATTCGCCTTTGCTGTTTGTTAAAAAAATAAACGGCGACAGCCTTGAAGTTGCCTTAAAGCGCAGACCTTTTGAGCGTCTTACCCCTATTTATCCGAAAGAGAAGCTGCTTCTGGACACAGGCGATAAGAATAAAAGCGCGTCACGGCTTATTGATATAATCGCGCCTATCGGAAAAGGACAGCGCGGAATGATAGTTGCGCCGCCGAAGGCAGGCAAAACCACAATTATAAAACAGATTGCACAGTCAATATCGGCAAATTATCCTGACATAAAACTGATTGTACTGCTTATTGACGAGCGTCCGGAAGAGGTGACGGATATTAAACGCTCAATTGACGGTGAAGTTATATATTCTACCTTCGACCAGATGCCCGAAAATCATTGTAAGGTTGCAGAAATGGTGCTTGAAAGAGCGTCAAGACTTGTTGAGCAGAAAAAAGACGTAGTTATTCTGCTTGACTCTATAACGCGTCTTGCGCGCGCGTATAATCTGACCGTTGCGCCGACAGGCAGAACGCTTTCGGGCGGACTTGACCCCGACGCGCTGTTTAAACCCAAAAAGTTTTTCGGAGCGGCAAGAAATATTGAAGAGGGCGGAAGTCTTACTATTCTTGCGACCGCGCTTGTTGAAACGGGAAGCCGTATGGACGACGTTATATTTGAAGAATTTAAAGGTACGGGAAATATGGAGCTGAAGCTTGACAGGTCTTTACAGGAAAAACGTATTTTCCCCGCAATAGACATATTAAAATCAGGTACGCGCCGCGAGGAAGATTTATTAAATGCAAACGAACTGAAAGTAAGCCGCATAATACGCCGAGAGCTTAGCAAAGGACAAACCGCAGACGCGACCGCCAATTTACTCCAATACTTAACATCTACACAAAACAACCGTGACTTTGCAGAATTGATGATACAAAATTACGGAAAATAAAAAATGTATTTCCTCTGTCGGCAGCTTAAGCCATTTTGAGAAAATACGAATTTTATAATACTTAACGATATTGCTCAACACAGAATATACGGTAAAATAATAATAAGAGAAAGAGAGAGAGATTCTTATTATCGTATCGGGTAACAAGACCGTATATTCTGAGTTCAGCAATATGTAACATACCATTTTGAGCCGATTTTCAGGCTCATAATTTTTTTATTATTCCATAAACTAATAACGCATCTCCGTATTTTGTTAATAGGAACTTTTCTGCCTATTATTATACTACTATTCCTCCTGTTTGTCAATAGTTTTATGCAATATAATTCTTATAAAAGAACAAAAGGAGGAATTAAAGTGCTTATTTTTGATTACAGAACAATAGGTAACAAGCTGCTGGTCGTAAGAAGGAAATTGGGACTTACTCAGGCAGAGCTTGCGGAAAAATCGGGATTATCCGACAGAACCTACGCCGATATTGAACGCGGAAAGGTCAATATGAGAATAGAAACCTTTCTTCGTATCTGTCAGGCGCTTGATGTAACGCCGAATGATATTCTTACGGAAAAAAATGCTTCAGATAACCGCAGCAGTATAGATATACACGAAATATTAGAAAAATGTTCCTTAAAAGAAAAAGAAACGGCGCTGAATTTGCTTACTGTATATTTAAAATCACTTTAAGCCTGAAAAAAATAAGGGTTTGGAATAATTCCAAGCCCTTTTTGTTTTCTCTATCATCAGAATTTACGAATAAAAATATTGACAAAAAAAAAGAAATATGTTATAGTTTAGATAGTAAAGGAATGGTTTTGACCGTTCCGCAAATAGTAGTTTTTTTTGTTAGTTATAAATTAACGAAGCCGTCACTTAGTGCGAATAAGGGGCGGCTATTGTTTTATGTTCTTGAATAATTCAATCAGTTTATCAATCAGCTTTAAACAAATAAGTAAACTTATTATGCTTAAAACTGCGCTTATCAAATCGTTCATTGCAGCACCCCCTTTTGAGAGTGTCGGAACAGCCGCCACCATTCCAATATATCAAGGTCGCATAGTATAACTATCACCTACAACCAACTAATGCGGTTGATTACGCCATTATACCATAGTGAAAAAATTTGTAAAGCGACAGAATCGACTTTTGTCAAAAGATACTGTATAATAAAAAACCTTTGTAAAAATACAAAGGTCTTATAATTCCGGAATACCGCAGGATTTTGCATAAACTCTTACAAGTTCCGTTACAGTGTTTAATTGTTCATCCGTCATTTGTTCCGTATATTTATTTATAACCGTTTCCGCATTTCTTGATGATATGCCGAATAATAAGTAATCAGCTTCTATACCAAGTACTCTGCATATATCTCTGAATTTAGGAAGTGACAACCCTATCATTCCGCGTTCAATCGAACTCATCTGCTGGGAGGTAGATATTTCTACGGCTTCTGCTAATTCTTCTTGCGTCATATATCTTTTTTTCCTTATTTCTTTTATTCTTGCACCCATATCGGCATTTTCTTTATTATATTTGTACATATAAACTACCTCTACATCTCAAAACTAATGTTTATAGTATTTATTATAGTGTTTTTATATAAAACTATAAGCATTTTATGTCATTATTTATAAACATTTAGGTATTGACTTTTTGTAAAATTATGTTATAATATGTATTACCTTGTAAAATAACAATATTTTTCTACACGAGAGGAGATTTAAAACTATGGAAAAAGAACAGTAGACGAATTGGGCAGAATTGTTTTGCCTGCAACCTTCAGAGAAAAACTGGGGATAAAATCCAAAGACGTAATGGACATTACTTGTATCAATGATGATACGATAATGTTGAAAAAGGATGAAAATATACAACATTGTGACATTTGCCGCACAACTGACAACGTTCGTGAATTAACGCATACATCTGAAAAGCATTATATATGTTCTGAATGTATAAAAGCCGTTAACAAATTAAAATAAGAATAAAGACAGGTGCGCGTCTGCCTTTTGAGTACAGAAAAAGAGCTTGTTTATTTAACAAGCTCTTGTAATATCTCTGTTTTTAATGGTTTTAGATTAACCGAAATATCTCTTTAGCATACCCTCGAAGCCTTTTCCGTGTCTTGCCTCGTCCTTAGCCATTTCATGAACAGTGTCATGGATAGCGTCATAACCAAGCTCCTTAGCTCTCTTTGCTATTTCAAGCTTACCTGCTGTCGCGCCGCACTCAGCTTCTGCTCTTAATTCAAGATTTTTCTTTGTTGAAGGTGTAACAACCTCGCCCAAAAGCTCAGCGAATTTAGCCGCATGTTCAGCTTCTTCCAAAGCAGCTCTCATATAGAACTCGCCTATTTCAGGATAGCCCTCTCTTACTGCCTGACGGCTCATTGCGATATACATACCAACCTCTGTACATTCACCCTCAAAGTTAGCCTTTAAGCCTTCATAAACGTCAGCCTCAATCTTATCCTTTGCGCCTACGCCTATAACGTGTTCACAAACGAAATTACGAGCGCCCTCCTGCATAAGAGTAAACTTTGAACCGGGAACGCCGCACTGAGGACACTTTTCTGGGGGTTCATTACCCTCGTGAACATAACCGCATACCGGACATACATATTTTGCCATAATATTTTCCTCCTTAAATTAAATACATTAAAGGGTCACGCCCTTTTTTTACACTCTGAACATATTCCGTAGAAAACCAACGAATGGCTATCTACCTCCGCACCAAGCTCCTGTTCGACTGATTTATTCAAAAGCCCGGTGTCTTCAAGCTCTACATCATAAATACTATCGCACGAATTACAAACAAAATGATAATGCTGATGCGTAAATCCGTCAAAATGTTCTTTCTGCGAGCTTGTTGAAATCTTTAAAATACAACCGTTTTCCGCCAAAAGCGCAAGATTGCGGTATACCGTTCCAAGACTTATATTAGGAAATTCCTTTTTCAGCTCGGAATACAGCCAATCGGCAGACGGGTGTGAACGTGTACTTTTAAGAAGCGTCAGAAGCGCATCGCGCTGTTTTGAATACTTCATAATATATCACCCTTTCAAATCAATAATAGTAATCATTACTGATTTATGAGTTCATTCTATCATTTTTATTTTCGTTTGTCAATACATTTTTTAAAAAAAAT
The DNA here is from genome assembly GCA_910579415.1 of uncultured Clostridia bacterium. Classification (GTDB taxonomy): domain Bacteria; phylum Bacillota; class Clostridia; order UBA1381; family UBA1381; genus Hominilimicola. The sequence goes on from CAJTUY010000011.1 coordinate 14,521, forward strand.
TATGGCAGCGGAATATTAAGCTCCTGAAGCAATTGATTTGCGCGTCTTATCTGCTTTTTCCTGTATTCAGCCAGATAATGCGTATCGGAACCGATGCTTACGGGTATGCCGCTTTCTTTAATAATCTGCTGTTTCTTTGCGTTAGTAAGAAAATCATAATAGTAATTATAATTTCCCGATGTATTAAGCTCCCAGAATATATTATTGTCACGCATGACCTTAATTATGTCCAGTCCGTACCGTTCACCAAGCACAAAAATATCCGTATGCGCCAGGCCTGCCTTACACGCAAATTGTCTGCGCCATTCCAGAAACTCATAAAAGTCCATTGCGCGCGCATCGTCCAGACACTCAAACAAAACATAGTCAAACTGCCTTGTCGCAATCGGCAGCGACTGCTCGGGCGCAGGACGCGTACCTATTTCCAGACCGCACAGCACTCTTATTTTATCCGCGTATTTTATCTTGCAGTGCTGGATATATTCATAATACATCGGGAGATTATCGCCGATTGTAAACTGATGGTCGGTAATGCCTATTACATCAATACCGCTGTTAATTGCGTTCTCGATTATTTCCTCAGGCGTATTAGAACCGTCATAGCTGAATTTTGTATGGTTATGTAAATCGACAGTATACAAATATCTCCCCTCCTTTGCACAGCAAGCCGCTGTATTTTCATAGTATATAATATTCTATCATATTTCAGTTAAAAATTCAATCGTTCAGAACGCATTTACAAATAATATTTTTTATGGTAGAATGGAAGTATATAAATAGAATTTAAAATCAGAGAGGTTAATATATTATGAATATTTGTGTATTTGGAGCGTCAAGCAGTATAATTCACAGCTCGTATATTGAGCAGATTGAGGAGCTTGGCAGAGAAATTGTAAAACGCGGTCACGGACTTGTATACGGCGCAGGCGCATCCGGACTTATGGGTGCTGCCGCGCGCGGCGCGTATGAATTGGGCGGCCATATTATAGGTGTTGTGCCTGACTTTTTTGAGGCAGAGGATATGGGGGTTGACGGACGTATTTTCCAAAACTGCACCGAGCTTATTAAAACCGACAGCATGCGCGAAAGAAAACGTATTATGGAGGATATGAGCGACGCGTTTATAATCGCGCCCGGAGGAATAGGTACGTTCGAGGAATTTTTTGAAGTGTTCACGCTTAAACAGCTTGAGCGTCATAATAAAGCAATTGTTATACTGAATATAAACGGATATTATAATCCTATGTTAGAGCTTTTGGCAGCTTCGGTCGAACAGGGTTTTCTGCGTAAAGCATGTTTGCAATTGATTAAAACCTGCGACAATATGTATGACGCGTTTGATTATATTGAAAACTATGTACCGCAGGAAATAGACGTATTTGAAGTGAAAAACATTGAAAAAGGATAAAGCGGAGGATATTCCTCCGCTTTTTATATTTTATTTCCATTCAACCTTTAAACCTAAAGCTTCTGCAACATATCTTACAGGAATATATGTACGACCGTCAATTACCATTGCAGCAGTATCCATAACAATTTTTTGATTTCCTATTGTCATTATATCACTTCCTATGGTTACCGTAACAGAATTTCCATTTTCTTTTGTTATAATAGCCGTTTGAGTCATTTGTGACCAATCAACTCTACAATTCAGTATTTCCGATATAGCTCGAATCGGTACTTGTGTACGATTATTGGAATCAATGAATGGTTGTGCGTCAGGAAAACCAATTATTTTATTATCAACGGCTATTTGTAAAGTATTGCCGCCAAATACCGTAAGTACAGATGGTGAATTATCATTACTTACAGGTACGTCTGGAATATATACGGGAGTTGACGTCGGTGTGGCAATAGGCTTAGGCTCGGGTGTGGATATTGGTACGGGGGTTGATACTGGTCCTGTACTATTAAATGATTTAATCTCTCCCTTTGTTTCCTTACCATCGACAATTGCGTAGCACTGCCAGTAATAGGTTGTTCCTGATGATAAATACTGTCCTGCTTCTCCGTTTAAATCGTACCACATATCAAACGGATTTTTATTATGTCCGATACTGTCCCTTGCTACCTTGTTCATACTGTCTGATGATGTGCCGAAGTATATACCCACTTCGCTCGGTTTTGAGCCTGAATATGATACCGCGCCATAAACAGTCGCATTTGTTTCCGATATATTCTTTGCTTCTGTTGTTGTTACCGAAACAGATGAATTATTGCTTACTGGCGCATTGCCCGAGCCTCCGTCATCAGCATCCATATAGTCTAATGGGTTAAGTGGAGTTGCCCTCCAAAAGCTGCTGACATTACCTGTTCTCAATCCAAAATGAAGATGTGGTCCGGTTGAAACACCTGTACTGCTTACTCCTCCAAGATATGTCCCCTGAGTAACATATCCTCCCTCATACAGTGAATCAGAAAGATAATTCATATGCGCGTATTCTGCCCATGTTCCGTCGTCATGCTTTATTATATATCCGTTTCCAAATCCATCATTACAGTAGCCTGCGCTGCCGCTCGCTTTGGAATAACCATGATTGGGATTACACACACCACCGCCGCTGCATTTTCCATTACCTCTGCTGAAATTATTACAGCCTGTATATTTTTTTATAATGGTACCTGATTTTGTCGCATATACTTCGCTTCCGGTATTAGCTGCTATATCAATTGCAGAATGTGAGCCGCTGTAATACTGAGAAATTCTCACATGATTTGGAACCGGAAATTTATATCCCTTATTTTTTGCGGCAAAGACAGTGTTACCGCTAATTATCATCAGTGATAACGCTACTGCCGCAGCTTTTTTAAAAATATTCATAATATATCTCCTTTGCTTCTTAATATGACAATAGCGGCATTAGCCGCTATTGTGGATTTAATTACTTTTTCTTAGTTACTATTTTACTGTAAAGCTATATATGCTTTATACGAATAACCGCTCACGCCATTATATTCAACCCAATACCAATTGCCCGATGTTCTGTCAGGGTATACTGTACAGCTTGCGCCTTCAGGAATTAAACCAATTTGATTTCCCTTTGCAGGTCTGCTGTTTATAACAAGAGTACCATCTGTACCATGAATGACACCTGTGCGGGTATTACCGCCTGACGTGCCTGCTGATGATAATTTCCATTTTTGAGCGTCACTACCGTTAAAACTCCAAGCCTGCACATTTGTACCGTCTGTTTTTCCTGCGTTATAAACATCAAGATAAGTTCCTAAATCCGATTTTATATAGTAATATCCGCTTCCCGCATCAACAAAACTCCACTTTTGAGCAGCTGTACCATTTGGAGTGTACTGCCATACATTTGAACCTGCTGTGCTTGAACCGTTTGCCACATCAAGAGCTTTATTTGAGCATAACGCAGTAATTACATATGATGAGCCTGACTTTGTTATTTTAAACTTCTGTGCAGTTGTTCCGTTTGATTTCCAAATTTGAATATTAGCTTCTGAATCAGCTGAACCGCCGCTTATGTCTAAGCACATCCCCGAAGCATTTTTCGGAGATATACTGTATATACCCTCCGATACATTGACACCTGAGGCTGAACCACCGCCATTGTTTGGATTTGACAAGCCTCCCGGATTATAAAATCCATATATATTTAATGATGCCTTTGTACCTGTTCGGCGATTGATATGTCCGCTGCCGACGCCTCCCTCCAATATTGTTATATTGTCGCCGTTTACCGCTTCAACATATGCTACATGACCATATGATGGGGCATTGGTCGAAGGCATAACCGCGACCTCCCCGACAATCGCTTCATTGGAGTTGCAAATATTCTTTTTAGAAGCATATGATGTCAATCCAAACGGAAGCGCGGGCTGTTTATACCTTGCAAAAAACACGCAATTGTTTATAACCTTGCTTCCTAAAAAATCATATTCAGTCGCGGCATTATAAAAGCCTGCCGACACCGAAACGCTATTTACTGCGCATAACGTTACCAATATAAAAAGTGATAATAATTTTTTCATATTTTATCCCTCCCATTTTATATTTGCTGTTTTTGTTGTTGACTGCCAATCCACTCTTGCATTAAAGGCTTCGCTTACCGCTCGTAACGGAATCATTATGCTTCCATCTATTATCATAGCCGGAACATCAATAGAAATATCGTCCTGACTGTCACTGTTTATATTGTATACCTGTATTTTCTTTTGATTTACCGTTATTGAAACAATTTTTTCATCATTACTTATAATAGCCGTTTTATTGCTTTCATCCCATATTACTTCACACTTTGCCTTTTCAAACACCGCTCTTACGGGAATAAGAGTTCTGTCCTCATAAATAATAGGCTGTGCATTGTCAAAAACAACTGTTTCGCCGTTCAATACAACCGATATATTATCAGCTGCAAAAGCATTTACAGAAGCAAACAACATTAGCGAAGCTATTAGCTCTGCCGCAACTTTCTTTAACATATTCATAATGTATCTCCTTAACGCTTTTAATTAGCGCCGCCGATGTCGTTACCGTTTATATCTATAACCTTGCCGGTTGTGTTTGTATCTGAGAAATTTTCATCAGGACAAGCATATACCTCGTAGCATGGTACATTTTTTTTCTGCGCCCAATCACTTCCGTTAGGTTTATATTCTACTCTAAAGTAGTTATATCCGCTTGTGCTTTCGTTTGTATATGCCTGTGCATAGGTAGGATATATATGTACGGTTCCTGTTGCTTTTTCTCCATAAGCTGCATTGATTATGTCAAGAGCTTTTTGTGGAGTTAAACCGCTATTGGTTTTATATGATGTATAATATTCTTCGCTATGCTTTTTTATCTCCTCCATTGTCATATCGCCTTCGTTATACATTTTAGGTACAGCTTTACCTACAACCATTCCTTTAAAACAATACTCATATCCTAAGAGGTTCTCTTGTTTCGGCACTGATATGTCAGCTGTCTGATTACCGATTACTCCTGCATTAGGTGTTTCTTCTGCTTTACCAAACTCGCTGTTATCCGTTATATAAACGCTTCTCGCCGTATCATTCCATTCAATATTAAGACCTACCATTTCACAAAAAGCTCTTATCGGAACATAAAATGTAAAGTCGCAGGAACTTCAAGATTATATGGAGAACCTCCGCCTGTTCCTATTATAGCAAACTGACTTTCAGCTATAAAAGTATAAGTGGCATTAGTACCTTTTTTGACAATTGATATAGATTTATCTTCTGCGGTAAAAGAATAATATCCAGCCTCTGCCGAACCGTCACTTGTTCCATATCCCAACGCGTCAAAAATCGGAACAAGCCTCACCAATGTTCTGTCATTGGCAATAATCGGTTTATACTCTTTATTGTCAATTTTGTTTCCATTTACATAAACCGAAACATCTTCGTCATATGACCATTCGTCAAATGCTCCCGCGCTAAGTCCTCCAAATGCTGAAATCAGCATTGTTAACGCAGCTATTGCTGCAATAAATCTTTTTTTGTTCATAATCAAACCCTCCGTAAAATAATTTTTATACGCTTTGAATATACTGTATTCAAAGTAAAATTTATCATATCCCAATTTGGGATATTTTGATTATACCACTTCGGTATAATTATGTCAAGGGGTATTCAATTATGAGATTAAAAGAGTTACGAAAACAACGAAATATCACGCAATTAAAAATGGCAATGGATTTGAATATGAATCAAAATACTATTTCACGATATGAAAACGGAGAACGTGAGGCAGGATACAGAGAATTGATAATGATTGCTGATTATTTTAATGTGTCTATTGACTACTTGCTCGGCAGAAGTGATAAGCCTGATTTTAAAAAATAAAATTTGCAGTATAAATATAAAATCTCAAGAGATAAAACTCTTGAGATTTTTTATGCTTATTTACTTACGTTCACTTATAGGTACATATTTTTTATGCTCGGCAACCGTCTTATATGACGGGCGGATGATTTTACCCGGATTTACCAGCTCTTCAATTCTATGCGCCGACCAACCTGAAATACGAGCTATTGCAAACATAGGCGTATACAGTTCCATAGGCAAATCAAGCATACTGTACACGAAGCCCGAATAAAAATCCACATTCGCGCTTACGCCCTTATACATTTTTCTTTCGCTTGCAATTACCTGCGGAGCAAGACGTTCAACGCGTGAATACAGATTAAATTCGTCCTCTCTGCCCTTTTCCTTTGACAGATTTTCCACAAATGATTTAAACACATTGGCGCGCGGGTCGGAAAGCGAATAGACTGCATGACCCATACCGTAAATCAGTCCTGCCCTGTCGAACGCTTTTTTATTCAGTAAATCGGAAAGATACTGCTCTATCTCTTTATCGTCATTCCAGTTCTTAACATTCTTCTTCATATCCTCAAACATCTGCGTAACCTTTATATTCGCTCCGCCGTGTTTCGGACCTTTTAGCGCTCCGAGTGATGCGGCAATTGTTGAGTATGTATCGGTTCCGGTGGAGGTTACAACATGAGTTGTAAATGTGGAGTTATTTCCTCCCCCATGCTCTGCATGAAGTATAAGAGCAAGGTCGAGTATTTTTGCTTCAAGCTCTGTATATGAGCTGTCACGGCGAAGCATATGCAGTATATTTTCCGCTGTTGACAATTCTGCCTTCGGCGCATGAACAATAAAGCTGTCATTTTCGTGATAATAACGAAATGCCTGATACCCGTATACCGCCAAAAGCGGGAACTGTGCAATAAGCTGTAAACACTGCCTTAATACATTAGGCAGAGATATGTCGTCTGCTTTATCGTCATACGCATAAAGCGTAAGTACGCTCCTTGACAGCGCATTCATCATATCCTTGCTCGGCGCCTGCATAATTATATCACGTACAAATGAAGGCGGTATTGTCCTTAATGCCGCAAGTGTATCGGTAAAAATATTAAGCTGTTTTTCAGACGGCAGTTCGCCGAACATCAAAAGGTATGTTACCTCCTCAAAACCAAAGCGCTTATCCTTTATTATTCCCTGTATAAGGTCCTCGACATTATAGCCGTGATAATACAGCTTACCGTCGCATGGCTTTGAAGAGCCGTCGGGAAGTGTGTCATAGGCATGAATTTCGCCTATTTCGGTAAGTCCTGCCAGCACACCCTTGCCGTTTATATCCCTCAGCCCCCTTTTTACATCATATTTAGCATATAAATCAGGATTTATTGTTTTATTTCTTTTGCATATTTCAAGCATATTCATCATTTCTGCCGTTACTTCTACGGGTACTATTTTTTCTTTCATATGTATTCCTCCGTTTCTCTGTAAAATATAAATATATATGTCAATTTAATGTCTTATATTACTCATTTTAACTATTATATCAAATTTAATATTAAAATACAATTAAAATTATGTAAACTTATTGTGAATTATCAAAATCTGTGATACAATAATTGAAAACAACAGAAAGGACGGCTTTGAGGAAGTCGAGGCAATAGAACCAATAGATATTTTAAAACGCGGCGGCGTTGAGGTTACGACCGTCGGAGTGACAGGCAAAGTTGTTACAGGAGCGCATGGGATACCCGTAACGGCAGATATTGAAATACAGGATATACACCCTGAGGATATGAAGCTTTTAATGCTTCCGGGCGGCGCGGGACATGAGCTTCTGGACGCATCAAACGAAGTTCACGCGCTTATAAATTATGCGGTTTCAAATAATCTTTATATCTCGGCAATCTGTGCGGCTCCGTCAATCTTGGGCAAAAAGCAGATACTTGACGGTAAAAATGCAGTCTGTTTTCCGGGTTATGAAAAATATCTTTACGGAGCTGTTATTTCCGATAAAAAAGCAGTTACCGACGGTAAAATTATTACCGCAAAGGGAGCCGGTGCAGCGGCTGACTTTGGATTCAGTATGCTGACAGTATTAAAGAACAGGGAAACAGCGGATAAAATAAAGGAGATAATGCAGTATTGACAAAGGAACAATTACGTGACATCATGCGCCGGAAAAGACGCGCGCTCACTCAGGAGGAAATTTTTTCACACAGCAGAAAAATCCGTGAACAGCTTTTCATGATTGGCTGTATTAAATCAGCAAATACCGTATGTACCTTCCTGTCTGCTTTCAAGGAACCCGATACGACCGAAATTATACGTCTGCTGCTGAAATCAAACAAACGCGTTGCCGTACCCGTGACAGATGAAAAAAGTATTACTCTGTCGCTTTCATATATTGACAGCATGGAAAATCTGACGCGCGGCGCATACGGGATATATGAGCCGTCAGCTATATGCCCTGCCGACATACGCGATGTTGACGCTGTGCTTGTGCCTGCGCTTGCCTTTGACCGCAAAGGCGGAAGAATGGGTTTCGGAAAAGGGTATTATGACAAACTTCTTACGGAAAAAGACTGCGTTAAAATCGGTCTTTGCTACGATTTTCAGCTGTTTGATAAAATCCCGACAGAACCGCATGACGTAATGATGAATATAATTATAACCGAAAAAGAAATTCTGGAGGTAGGCAACTAAATGCTTTTTGATTCTCACGCGCACTATAACGACGAAAGATTTAACGAGGACAGAGATGAAATTCTGTCACAAATGAATAAAAACAATGTGGGACTTATATTAAATTCATGTTCATCGCTTGACGAGGTAAACGATATTTTCGCTATATGCGAAAAATACCCTTTTGTGTATGCGTCAGTCGGCATACATCCTCACGAAGCCGAAGGCTTAACGGAAGCCGATATGGATTTATTAAAAAAATATGCAGATAATCCGCATGTTAAGGCGATAGGTGAAATCGGTCTTGACTATTACTACGACTTTTCACCGAGAGATATACAGCAGAAATGGTTTGCGCGTCAGATAGATATTGCTCGCGAAATAAATATGCCTGTTGTTATACATGACCGCGATGCTCATAAAGATACTATGGATATACTTCGCTCACACAAAATAAGCGATGTCGGAGGTGTATTTCACTGTTATGCGGGAAGCGTTGAAATGGCTCGTGAAATTCTTGACTGGGGTATGTATATTGCTTTCGGAGGCACTCTTACATTCAAAAAATCAGTCCGTCCCGTCGAGGTCGCAAAGTATGTTCCTCTTGACAGGATTGTAATTGAAACCGACTCACCGTATCTTACTCCCGAACCCAATCGGGGTAAACGCAACAGTTCACTTTATATTCATTATGTAGCTGAAAAGCTGGCTGAAATAAAAGGACTTTCGGTGGAGGAAGTAGAAAATACAACATATGAAAATGCAAAAAAATGCTTCAGAATAGAAAGGTAAAAACAGTATGGAAAAATTTTATGCTGTAAAAAACGGCTATCACATAGGTATTTTTAATACATGGGACGAATGTAAAAAAGAGGTTCTCGGTTACAGCGGCGCAGAATTTAAAAGCTTTCTTAGCCGCCGCGACGCGGAGGAATATATCGGCGGTCAGATAAGCCTTTTTGATGAAACCGATAATAATACTGCTGTTGCGTATGTGGACGGAAGCTATAACATAAACACTCAACAGTTCGGATGCGGAGTTGTCATTTTCCATAACGGCAATCAGTATACCTTCAGCGAGTGCTTCAGCAATCCTGAAATGGCGCAGATGCGCAATGTCGCAGGTGAAATTGAAGGCGCAAAAAAAGCAATGCAGTGGTGCATTGACAGCAATGTTAAAAACCTTGATATTTATTATGATTACGAGGGAGTAGAAAAATGGTGTACAGGCGCTTGGAAAACAAATAAAAAGGGTACGATTGAATACAAACAATTTTATAATGAAATAAAAAAAAGCGTCAGCATTTCCTTTTATAAAGTAACCGGTCACAGCGGAGATACCCTGAACGATATGGCTGATATGCTTGCAAAACAGGCGGTCGGCATTAAATAACGAAAAAAACAACAGACTGCAAGGGACTTTTGCCTGCAGTCTGTTGTATTATTCTGCCTCATCAACTGCTGTATTTTCATCCTCAATAGCGTCATATGCTGAAAGAACCTTATTTTCAATCAGGCTCCGCATATCACTGTTTATAGGATGTGCAATATCTCTGTACTCACCGTCCGGTGTTCTCCGGCTTGGCATTGCCACAAAAAGCTTTTCCGGACCATCAATAACCTTTACATCATGTACAGCGAATGCATTATCAAAAGTAATAGACGCGACAGCTTTCATTTTTCCGTCACCTGCTACTTTCTTAATTCTTATATCTGTAATTTCCACATCTTTCACCACCCTTCGACTTTTTTCACTACTTTTATAATATAGTAAATTTGTCCATTTGTCAAGTATTTTGCACAAATTTCTTTAATAAAACCCGAAAAATTTGTATGAAATTATGTCAATTTTTTTAAATTACCAAAAAAGGGTTTTCAATCTGTAAATTAAGGTATATAATAATATTTAGACTAAACATTATAAACGTGTATAGCGAAAGGAGCTTATGATTACAGTAATGAGTAGATTTATGATGTCGGATATAGAGGAAGGTTCTTCTGTTCATTTTATAGGTATCGGCGGAATAAGTATGAGCGGACTTGCGCAGATAGTGTTAAAACAAGGCTATAAGGTCACAGGCTCCGACTGGAATGAAAGTCCTATAACAAAAAAGCTTGAGGATATGGGTGCGGATATTGTTTACGGACATGATGCAGTTCATGAACAGGGCATATTAAATGCTTCTGTTGTTGTCCACACTGCGGCAGCAAAACCTGAAAATCCTGAAATGGTATTTGCAAAAGCAAATGATAAACGCGTTATTGACAGAGCGGAATTTCTCGGCGCAATAATGAAAGGCTATAAACATGCTGTCGGCGTAAGCGGTACACACGGTAAGACTACTACAACTTCCATGCTTGCCCATGCACTTGTGGGCGCAGAACTCGACCCTACAATCAGTATCGGCGGCGAACTGGAGCTTATAGGCGGAAATATACGTACAGGCTCGTCAGATTATTTTGTAACCGAAGCATGTGAGTATACAAACAGCTTTTTAAAATTTTATCCTACAATTGCGCTTATAACAAACATAGAAGAAGACCATCTTGATTTCTTCTCGGGTATAGACGAAATTACAGACAGCTTCCGCCGTTTTGCGTATCTTACAAAAGATATTGGTTATGTCGTAGCTATGGGAGCAGATAAAAATGTTCAGACAGCGCTGAAAAATGCGGACGATTTAAAGATAATAACCTACGGTCTGGAAAATAAATTTAATTACTATGCCGAAAATATTATTTATCACGCAGGTTTTCCAAGCTTTGACGTGATGAAAAACGGCAATAAGCTTTGCCATATAAAGCTTAATGTACCGGGTGAGCATAATATATTAAATGCGCTTGCAACCATTGCTGTATGTGAGCTTGCCGGAGTTATGGCAAAGGTTGCCGCTAAAGGAATTGAAGGTTTTAAAGGCACTCACAGACGTTTTGAAAAAAAAGGCTTTCTGAACGGTGCTGTTGTAATAGATGATTATGCGCATCACCCGACGGAGATTAAAGCAACTCTGGAAGCAGCAAAAAAATTTCCGCATAATAAGCTTTGGTGTGTATTCCAGCCTCACACGTATTCACGTACGCGCACACTATGGACAGAATTTACCGAAGCTTTTGATAATACAGACGAACTGATATTAACGCATATTTATGCTGCGCGTGAACAGTACGATGGAGAAACAAGCGCGGAAAAGCTTGCGGAGGATATTAAAAGACGCGGTATAAACACACATTATATAGATGATTTTTCCAATATTGCCGGTTTCCTCAAAGAAAATGTCGCTGAAGGCGATATTGTATTCACTATGGGTGCGGGCGATGTTGTTAATATTAACGATTTAATTTTATAAATGCTGACAGAGGAAAAATTTTTCCTCTGTTTTTTCTATGGACAAAACTGTGTAAATATGCTAAACTAATATTATTAAACTTGGGGAGTGATTACAGTGGAGGAAAAGATGTATGTAACCGTTACAGGCTTTGCGCATCATTACGGGAAGAAACCGTTTGATATAGGCAATGTGCTTATATGCGAAAAGGAACCCTCCAACAGATATGACTCTGAAGCAATTATTGTACGTCTGCCTATTATCGGTAAGATAGGTTATCTTGCAAACAGTGTGTCATGCATCGCCGGCGGTACTATGAGCGCAGGCAGGATTTATGACAAGGTGGAGGATAAGTTTTATATACGCGTTCTTTTTACTACACAAAGTAAGGTCATATGCCGTGTTGAAACAGATGACAGCGAAACGCTGGAACAGGAAATTCAAAAACAGCTTATGGCAAATGACGATATGCTAGGAAAATAATTTGGGGTGATATTTTGGAAAAATTCCTTAAAACTGTTACGGAAAAGCTTAAAAGCATTGATATAAAAAAACTTACTGCAAAAATACATATAAATCCCGTTGAACTGTCCGCAGTTGCGATAGTTCTTGTTTTGTCATGTATTATAATAGTACCTTCTCTTGTTCGCTGTGTTATAAACAAAAACCGTTCAAACTGCTCGGACCACATGTATGTTATGCTGGGTATACTTTCGGACGAGCTTGAAAAAGAACAGACACAAGGCGGCTCATACTGGCATGACACGATTAAAAACGGAAACTATCAGAAGCTTATAATGTCGCTTAACGATAAATCAAAAAACGGCAAATTTCCCGCTTCGGATTATTATATGCAGACAGGTGACGAAACACTGTCGATTATGTGTAAAAAGCATAAGGATATGTCCGAACATTCAATACGTTTTTCAAAAATGCGGAATGTAAATGTGGAGGTTGCAGAAAAACCTCTTATTAGCGGACAAATTGTATATCTTGCCGTAAACGGTCCGGACACCTACTATCAAGGTGATATTCTTGACATACAGAATCCGAAAAAAATGGTGTTCAGCGGACGCGAGGTTGATAAAGCAATAAAGAATTTAAAGGTTTATGCAGTATACGCAGGCGGAGTACGAGAGGAAATTCCGCGCGAACGCTATACAATAACCACTGACAGGCTTGATATGAACAAACCCGGTCAGACACATCTGATTATTAAGTATAATTCAACGTCATTCTGGGATAACAGCGCATATGTACCGTTTGTTATAGATGTTATCGGCAATGATGACATAGCTCCTCTTATAATTGACGGCGGAACGGCGGGAAAATTTGAGCTTGCATCATGGGACTGGTTTGATTATGTTTCAGAAGCTGCTGCTGAACCTGAAGGAAAAGTATTTGGAGCTTCAATTGTCCGATATAACGGTCAGTATTATTATTTCCCTGAGGGTATGCAGATTATAAACAGTAATAAAAACAATGCTCCGTCAAAGTACGCGCTTGACCCTGCCGACCCTAAAAAGCCTGCTTACAGTATTGAATTTGACCGCCGCTCTGTTATAGCAAACGACAGCGACAGTATACATAAAGGAAGTGTTAAAATTGAAAATGACCTTGTGTACATATGGAATGATACTCCGCTTACTGAAGTCGGAAGCGGTTGGATTAGAGTATATTGCGAATTAAGAAAATATTAAAATAAAAAAGCCGCTTAGCGGCTTTTTTGTTACTTTATCCATTTGGTCGTATAATCTTTTTAATTCGCTGTTTTAAGGTTAAATATAAAAGCTTAAACCGCGATGTATTTTTTGCAACGTCACGCTTTGCGCGCGCGTTTATCATTTCAGTAAAACGCTCAGCAAATAAATAGTAAATACGTTTTTTATAATGGTTTATGCTGTCGTTAAAATCATCATCAGAGGTTATATACTCATTTACATCAAACAGCGTCACATTTTCGCAGTCTCTAAATTCCTCACGTACCGCCGCATTTATTTTCTTATGGTCATTATGTCGGTCTTGCCATGCTTCAAGAACATTGTCCTTATATTCCCTCTCACATCCGAGCATTATTACAAGCTGTGTATCCGGTTTGATATGCTCATATATAAAGCGCAGATTTTCTGCAATCCGGGAAGGTGAAAGCCTACCGAGAAACTCATATTCCTCCGAGATTTTTTCCAAATCCTCTTTTCTGAACGTATAGTTTGCAGTATACACCTCTTTATTCAGATATTTATTCCACATGTTCTTATCAGTCATAGGATACAAATATTCACCGAACGCAAACACCTGTCCGCCGTCTTTTTTGCGGTAAAGCCCTAAGTTTGCATCTGTCAGTATGCTGATAAATATTATACCGTAATCATTTTTATAAATACTGTCAGGAAACATTTCGCTGTCGCATATAGGAAGCATACAAAGCGCCTGCTTCTTCTCATCGGTAATAGAATAAGCTTCAACAATCTGTGAAGTATGGTTCATACCCTCAATCGTAACGCCGCGTGATTGCTTTTCTCTGCTTACATATGTAAACTCACAGTCAAACATATCTTCATTTTTTATAAACGAGAATATTTGGTTCAGGTCACACGGACCTTTCATAAGTACCTTAAAATCCGCACTGTAAACCTTCTCAAACTCATTCTCACCCGATGCCTCGCCGCTGTTTATCCATGTTACCTTCGGTTCACTGCGTCCTATTTTTACAGATACCTCACCCACTATATTAAGTTCGGGAAAACCGATTTTTTCATATATATACTGTTCAATTCCCATACCGAGAGTACGGCAGGAGAACAGAAAATGAATAAGCTTATTGCTACAATACGCAAAAAAACCGATAATTCCGTATTCACCATACTTATCGCTTGCCGTTACATATCCCGAAGTCACCTCGTTGCTTTGTAAAAGCATCCTGAGTTCTTCCTCCGTTGAACGGAGCTTGGTAAAATTCAATTGATTTGAACGCATTATAAGTTCATATATACGGTCAATTTCATTAAGACAATCAGTATGTATTTGCACATTGATATTACTTTGACGCAAAAATTCCTCATTTGAACTCATACTATTTCTTTCCCGATGCTTTTTTTCAAGCACCTTATACCTGTTTAAACGCTCCGAATTCCCGTCCCCGCCTTTCATAGCGGCAACTGATTTAAAAAGCTCATCTGTAATATCGGGTGAAGCAGTCATAATTTCAGGGCAGTAATAGCGCGCTTCCTCTAAATTCAGCCTGTTATCGTCAATAAACAGAACATTTGCCGCGCGTAAATTCATATCCGAAATGATATTTTTTATCCTCTGACCTTTGGGCTGCCAGTTGATTGAAGCAAAAACAAAATAGTCCCATACGCCCCATTCTTCAAGTTTCTCGCGGCATGGTTTTTCATCATTCTTTGAGCATATGGAATTTACAATTCCCTTTTCTGACGACATCAAAATAAGGTCGCATACCTGCTTTTGAGGCGCGACCTTTTGTTCTGAAATAGTGCCTTTCCAAAATGTTTCGTCAAGGTCCCATATTATGAGTTTAATTTTTGATATGTCCATATTGCTGACCTTCCCTGTAAAGCGAGATGTTTCAGATTATCTCAAAATTATATCTTCTCTCGCAGGTCCGTTCGATACAATTGTAATCGGAACTTCAAGTTCTTTTTCAACAAATTCAATATATTTACGGCAGTTTTCCGGTAAATCCTCGTATTTTTTAATACCGCGTATATCTGTTTTCCAACCCTTAAGAACTTTTAAAACAGGCTTTGCTTTTTCAAGCTTGTTGGTTGTCGGAAAATCTCTTATAACCTCTCCGTCAACCTCATAACCGACACATACGGGTATTTCGTCAAGATAACCCAACACATCAAGCACAGTAAACGCAACCTGCGTTGTACCCTGTACACGGCATCCGTAACGTGAAGCAACACAGTCAAACCAGCCCATACGTCTGGGACGTCCCGTAGTAGCTCCAAATTCGCCGCCGTCACCGCCGCGCTTGCGCAATTCGTCAGCTTCGTCACCAAATATTTCTGAAACAAAAGCGCCTGCACCAACTGCTGATGAATAAGCTTTAACAACTGTGATAATTTCCTTTATTTCATACGGCGGTATACCTGCGCCGACAGTGCCGTAACCTGCAAGCGTAGATGATGAAGTAGTCATCGGATAGATACCGAAGTCGGGGTCCTTCAATGAACCGAGCTGACCCTCCAAAAGAATGTTTTTGCCGTTCTTTACCGCCTCATGTATAAACGCTACGGAGTCAATAACGTAAGGTTTTATCATCTTGCCATATTCCTTAAGCGTGATATAAAGCTCATCAGCGTTTAAAAGCGGCTTATGATAAATATGTTCAAGCATCAAATTTTTAACTTCAAGTACATTCTTTATTTTTTCCTTTAATGCTTCTTCCTCAAACAGCTCCCAGACCTGAAAACCGATTTTAGAGAATTTATCGGAGAAAAACGGAGCAATGCCTGACTTTGTCGAACCAAACTGTCTGTCGGAAAGTCTTTCCTCCTCATACTGGTCAAACAGCTTATGATACGGCATAAGCACTTGACATCTCTCAGAAACCACAATATTCGGCTTTGGAACACCGCGCGATACCACCTCATCAATTTCCTTACAAAGTTCAGGAATGTCCAAAGCGACACCATTACCTATCATATTAGTAACATTCTGATTAAATGAACCTGACGGGAGAAGGTGCAAAGCAAATTTTCCGTACTCATTTATTATGGTATGACCGGCATTTGCGCCGCCCTGAAAACGGATAACAATATCACTGTCAGCCGCAAGCATATCAGTAATTTTACCTTTACCCTCGTCACCCCAGTTTGCGCCTACTATTGCTTTAACCATATGTTTTTCCTCCTATATTTACACGTTAATTTCTACTTCAACACCTAATAAATCCTTATTCTTTTCAAGCACAGGATAAACAAAATCATTAAGAAAATCCTCTACCTGCGCAGGAGCGCGTCCAACGTAATTTTCGGGCTTCATCACAGCGTTAATTTCATCTAAGCTAAGTCCGAAGGCAGGGTCAGCCGCAATAAGCTCGGCAAGATTATTCTCCTTACCTTCAACCTTAACGGTTTTGCCTGCTTCCATAGAATATACTCTTATTTTCTCATGCAAATCCTGCCTGTCACCGCCCTTTTTAACAGCGTCCATCATAATATTTTCCGTAGCCATAAACGGTATTTCACGCATAAACTGCTGATAAATTACCTTATCATAAACGACAAGTCCGTCAACCACGTTAATATATAAATTCAGAATTGCGTCAACCGCCAGAAATGCTTCAGGAACTGAAATACGCTTATTGGCGCTGTCGTCAAGAGTTCTTTCAAACCACTGTGTCGAAGCTGTAATTGCAGGATTAAGAGCGTCTACTATCACATATCTTGCAAGCGAACCTATTCTCTCGGAGCGCATAGGATTACGCTTATATGCCATTGCCGATGAGCCAATCTGTGATTTTTCAAACGGTTCTTCAATCTGCTTTAAATGCTGTAAAAGGCGTATATCATTTGAGAATTTATAAGCGCTCTGCGCGATAAGGCTTAGTACATTCAACATCTGGCTGTCAAGCTTTCTCGGATATGTCTGACCGCTTACGGGGAATGACGCGTCATAGCCCATTTTCTTTGCAATTTTTCTGTCAAGTTCCTTGCATTTTTCATGGTCACCCTCAAAAAGCTCCATAAAGCTTGCCTGTGTACCCGTAGTACCCTTACAGCCTAAAAGCTTTGCCTTTGAAATCTGGTACTCAACGTCCTCCAAATCCATCAGCAAATCCTCAAGCCACAGTGTTGCGCGTTTTCCGACAGTAGTCGGCTGCGCAGGCTGAAAATGCGTAAATGCAAGAGTCGGTAAATCCTTATTTGCCTTTGCAAACTTTGTAAGCTCGCCGATAAGACATACAAGCTTCTTTTTTACAAGCTGCATTGCCTCTGTCATTATGATTATGTCAGTATTATCACCAACATAACAACTGGTTGCGCCGAGATGAATAATCGGCTTTGCATCAGGACATTGCACTCCAAACGCATGTACATGTGCCATTACATCATGACGTACCTTCTTTTCCTGCTCACGAGCCACATCATAATTTATGTCATAGATATGCTCCTTCATCTGAGCAATCTGCTTATCGGTAATATCAAGCCCCAGTTCCTGTTCGCTTTCTGCAAGAGCAATCCAAAGTTTGCGCCATGTGGAGAATTTCTTGTCCGGTGAAAAGATATACTGCATTTCCTTTGACGCATAACGCGAATTTAACGGGCTTTCATATGTATCAGTAGCCATTATATCGTCCTTTCTTTCTGCTATATATTATTACAACATTTTCAAGGCTGAGGAAAAATTGTACTGCCCTAAAAAGTATTCAAACGGGCAATTTTAACCAGCCGATTACAGTCCTAATCTCTTAAATACCTCTTCATATGCCTCCTCAACATTGCCCATATCACGGCGGAAGCGGTCTTTATCAAGCTTTTCATGAGTAGTTGCATCCCAAAGACGGCAGGTATCAGGCGATATTTCGTCCGCAAGAATAATCTGACCGTCGGGAGTTCTGCCGAACTCAATTTTAAAATCAACAAGTTCAATATTTATGCTTTCAAAGTATGCTTTAAGAACATCGTTTACTTTAAAAGTAAGGTCTGAAATTATATCAAGGTCCTCTTTGGTTGCCGCTCCGATTGCAATAATCTGATAATCGTTAATCATCGGGTCACCCAAATCATCATCCTTTAAGCAATATTCAAGCGTAGTGCAGTTAAGCTTTTTGCCTTCCTCAACACCGAAACGCTTTGAAAAGCTTCCCGCTGCAATATTTCTTATAATAACTTCAAGAGGTACGATTTCAACCTTTTTTACAACTGTTTCCCTGTCGGAAATCTCTTCTACAAAATGTGTCGGAATACCCTTCTTTTCCATTATCTGCATAAGGAAATTCGACATCTTATTATTGACAACACCCTTACCTGAAATCTGTCCCTTTTTAAGACCGTTAAATGCTGTGGCATCGTCCTTATAATCAACGATGTAAAGGTTTTCATCATCTGTTTTAAAAACCTTTTTTGCCTTGCCTTCGTAAAGCTGTTCTAATTTTTTCATACTGTTTTTCAATCCTTTCATATAAAGCATAATTCTACATTTTACATTATATTATAAAGTCGCAATAAAATCAAGTCCTAACCCTTGAAAATACATTAAAAAAATCCACCCTGTACGGGTGGATTTTTCAACATTACTGATAAACAACTATCAGTTTAGCAACATTCCTTGAAGTACATACAAGAATTTTTGAACAGTTAACACCGTAATTCTTAGCATCTTTAAGGTCGTTAATAGTCATATTGGTTGTTGTATCAAGCACATACGGAGAAACTTCTTTTTCGTTTTCATCATAGCGTACAATCTTTGTTGAAGACTGAATTGTAATTTCCTCGTAATCGCTGTCATCAAGCTCTGAATTTGAGTCGAAGCCGTTTCTTGTTACATACAGCTTCTTTTCCTCCGGAAGTACCTGACTTACATTATACATACAAGCTCTTGAATAAGGTACTGTTCCTATTGACGTACTTGTATACATTTCATCCTCATCTGTACCGGACTTTTTAAATCTGTAATCAAACTTGAATGACTGATAGTTATTGTCTGCCGACGGAGTTTGTTCCTCCTGCCAGTCGAATGTACTTCCATTTAAAACAGAAGCAATATCATCATAGCTGATACATGTTACAAGTCCTTGAATATACTGGTCGCTGTCATATGAGAACTGAATAACATCGCCTGCCTGTACGTCCTTAAATTCATTATTATCGTACGTAGTCCAGTTCTTTTCAGCGCTTGCCGTACCTGCAAATACACTCAGACTTAATACGCTCTTATCATTTACATCATCATATGTTGCTTCGGGAAGCTTTGAAACTATTGAGAAATCAGTATCTCTCTTAGGCTTTGTAAGCGAACCGTCACTGCCGTAAAGGATAACCAGTCCTGCTACCTTTGATGAATTTATATCATATGCTTCAACATAATATGTATCGCCTGTTGTAAATGCTGATGACGGAGTTTTCTTTGCATACTTGTTCTTCTGGCTTCTGTCTGCCGGAGGACAAAGTACAATTGTTGAAGAATTTACAGTAAATGCTGTCTTGCCGTCAAGAGTAAATCCGTTTGATGAATACTTATACTGGTCAAGCTCTTTACATCTTACAATCTTATCTTTATCCTCATTCTGTGCCTGAGAAGCATCTTCCTCAAGCGTCACTATTTCCGTTATTTCACCGCCCTTTATAGTTATTCTTGCCGGCTGTGAATACGGTGTTGCTTTAACTTCCTTGCCTGCGCCGTAAATCTGAGATGCGAAATCCTCATCGTGATTTGCATATGCAGCGCTCTCTTCAAGCTTATCTACAACAAGACTTCCGTCTATTGTCGAACCGTTAAATTTAACCTTATCCTTTACGGGATATGATGTTGCATTACCTGAGATATTCGTTGAATATACAGTGAGATATGCTTTTTCGTCCTGCTTTGATTCAAGAACCGCATTTGCAATATAAGCATAAGGAGCTACTGCCGTCTGGTCAACCGTTGCAAAAACAACTGTTCCCAAAGCGTCAAGATAGAATGTGCCTGAAACGCCCGTCTTTATGTCCTTACCGCTCTTTTCCTTAACATATTCAACACATTTTGAACCCAGATTATATTTTTCCTTACCGATAGTAATTTCAGTACCGTCAGAATTGATAGATGAGATTGTACCCTTTACTGTCTTATTTGAAACAAGAAGCGTAAGAGTAGTTTCATCAAGACTCTTAGCATATAGAATAACGTCGTTTGCGGCAATTGAAGTTGCCTGAATGTCTGCGTCATTCTTTGTAATTGTATATGTATAGTTTGCCGCCTGCGGGTCAAGCAGAAGTGAATTTCCCGTTACAAGCTTATCGGTAACACGGTAATCCGAAGTTGACGGGGCAGCATAAGCTACTATTGTTTCATAGTCATAAATCTGAACCATATCAATAACGCCGTTGTTTGAACTGTCTGTAAGCTTTACAGTACCATAAATTGAATAATTGGTTTCCGGATTTAACCACATTTCAAGAGCCTGACTTCTTGAAACATTTTCAGAAGTACCGTCGGCCTTATTCTTAACAGCCACATCAGCATTTGCCGCAACCGTCTTGCCGTTGTATCGTACAGTTAAATCGTCTTCCTTTAATTTAAGGGTTTTTGACTTTGAGTTGCTGTCAAAATATTTAAGCGTATTTCCCGACAG
Source organism: uncultured Clostridia bacterium (assembly GCA_910579415.1). Lineage (GTDB taxonomy): Bacteria > Bacillota > Clostridia > UBA1381 > UBA1381 > Hominilimicola. The sequence goes on from CAJTUY010000011.1 coordinate 35,614, forward strand.
CTTGTCAATGTCATCATACGTCAAATCATACACAGTGTTCTTATTGGTTTCATCATCAATAATAACAAGCGTTCTCTGGTCATTTGCCGATTTCTGTCTGTAATATACGGTAATCGTATTGCCGAGATACTTTTTGATGTCCGAAGCATTTTCGGTCATGGTTGTATATGTTATAACGTATTCATCACCCGAATTTGACATAACGTCCATTTCGCCTTCCAAAAGCGTACGTGTACATTCTTCGGTTACAGTATCTTCAACGCCTACAAGCGTACCCTTAAGCTCCTTAACCTGTAAATAATCGTTAAGAAGATTCTTGTCGGTCTTTGACCATGAATAACCGTTATTTTCATACATATCAACCTCAAGGGCATTGTAAAGCACCTGAGCTATAACTCCGCGCGGCGCGCCGTCGGTATACGATACGCCGGCAACATTCTTGTCAAGTCCCAGAATAGCCGCCTGCTGTTTGTAACCCTCAGGCCAGCCGCCCAGATTCTGAGCAAGCGTATCATAGCCGAGCGTACAGTCAACCATTTTCAAAGCCTGTTCGTATGTAACAGGCTCTTCAGGTCTGAAAGTACCGTCTTCAAAGCCTGCGATTATTCCGAGATTGTAACCCGTCTGTATGTAATTCTTTGCCCAGTGGTCTGCGCTGACATCGCCAAACGTATAGTTTGAATATGTCTGTTCCTGCATACCGAGTATAAACACAATAAGCTTTGTAAACTCCGCGCGTGTGACAGAGTTTTCGGGTTTAAATAACTGCTGTCCGTTTTCCTCATAGCCGTCAATTACCGACAGTTTGCTTAGCGTTGTAATCGCTTTTCTGTAACGGTTATTGTCAGCTACGTCACTGAATGCCGCAAACGCGCTCTGACAGGTCATACCTGCAAGCAAAGCGATTGTTGTGAGCATTGCCGTTAGTTTTTTCATAAATTATCACCTTTTCCTCTCTGAATGTTAAATTCAATATATTTTTATTTTATCACTTATTTATATATAAGTCAATTACAGAATGTTGACATTTTCACAGAATATTGACAATTTTATAATATTTGTGAACAATTTGATAATAATGAATGAAATTATTGAAAAAACCAACATAAAGTGATATAATGTAGTACGATTATGAAAATTGAGGAGTAAATCATGGAAAATAAAAACAAAAATCGTTCTCCGTTTAAAAATCCGCTTTTAATATTTCTGGTAATTTCAGTAATAGCGACCATTATACTAAATATGATAATGCTGTCTGTACAGACAACAAATAAGCAGGAAATACCGTACAGCGAATTTTTAAGTATGCTGGAGGAAAATAAAGTTGACGAGGTAATATTGCAGCGTGAACAGATTACAATTTATGAGAAGTATTCGGGTGAAGATGAAGCAAGCCCCGAAATCACCTCGCTCATGCGCTTTATGGGCGTTGACCCTCAGGCAGTGATTGAAAGAACAAAGAAAAACAGCCGTAATGTATATTATACGGGCTATATTGCCGATGACAGGCTCTTAAAGCTGCTTGATGAAAAGGGCGTACAGTACTCAACGCCGATACAGCACCAGAACCCCATACTTGATTTCTTCCTTACATGGATATTGCCTTTAGGTGTAATATATCTTCTGTTCTTTTTGCTTACACGCTCAATGTCAAAAAAAATGGGCGGCGGCGGAATAATGGGAATCGGTCAGTCAAACGCAAAAATGTATAATATTGAAAATGCTACCGGTATAACTTTTGCGGACGTTGCAGGACAGGAGGAGGCAAAGGAATCTCTTGATGAAATTGTAGATTACCTTCATAATCCGTCAAAATATATTGCAATCGGCGCCAAACAGCCGAAGGGCGCTCTTTTGGTAGGTCCTCCGGGTACAGGTAAGACGCTTCTGGCAAAGGCGGTGGCAGGCGAAGCAAAAGTTCCGTTTTTCTCACTGTCGGGTTCGGAATTTGTCGAAATGTTTGTCGGTGTCGGCGCGTCGAGAGTAAGGGATTTATTTAAACAGGCGGCGGCAAAGGCTCCATGTATTGTATTTATAGACGAAATTGACGCAATTGGTAAATCGCGCGATAATCAGCTGAATTCAAATGATGAACGCGAACAGACGTTAAATCAGCTTTTATCAGAAATGGACGGCTTTGACTCGTCAAAAGGACTCGTTATTCTTGCGGCGACAAACCGCCCCGAAGTTCTTGACAAAGCGCTTTTGCGTCCGGGACGCTTTGACAGACGCATTATTGTTGAAAAGCCCGATTTAAAGGGACGAGAGGACATACTGAAGGTACACATTAAGAATGTTAAAACCGAGCCGGACATTAACCTGCACGAAATGGCGCTCGCAACAAGCGGCGCGGCAGGCGCAGATTTGGCTAATATGGTAAATGAGGCGGCGCTAAGGGCGGTGCGCTGTAACAGAAAAACCGTAACGCAGGAGGACCTTATGGAAGCGGTTGAGGTTATAATCGCAGGTAAGGAAAAAAAGGACAGAATACTGTCGGAGCAGGAAAAACGTATTGTTTCCTTCCACGAGGTTGGTCACGCACTTGCAACAGCTGTACAGAAGCACACCCAGCCCGTACACAAAATAACCATTGTTCCGCGTACTATGGGTTCGCTTGGTTACACAATGCAGATGCCTGAGGAGGAGGAAAAGTATCTTATGTCAAAAGACGAGATACTTGACCAGATTACGGTATTCCTTGCAGGACGCGCGGCGGAGGAGCTTGTTTTTAACACAAAAACAACCGGTGCGGCTAACGATATCGAACGCGCGACAGAGCTTGTAAGAAATATGATAACGCAGTACGGAATGTCGGATAAATTCGGTATGGCGGCGCTTGAAAGTATACAGAATAAATATCTTGACGGCAGAAGCGTTTCAAACTGCTCAGAGGAAACAAAAACAGATATTGATAAGGAAATTGTCCGCGTACTGAAGGAATGTTATGATAAAGCAATGAATATTTTGAAGGAAAATCGTGACGCGCTTGATGAAATAGCTGAATTTCTTATCAGCAAGGAAACTATCAGCGGCGAGCAGTTTATGGATATATTTAACAAGGTTAAGGAAAAACGCAATACTGCTGAGGAAACAACAGAATAAACGGTAAATTTAACAGGGTTGACTGCGGTCAACCCTGTCTTTACGTCAAACATTATTTATAATGCTGAACCGTCATAAGCGGCTTCATATTTTTATCCCATACATATACCGATATATCATAATCCATATAGCTGAAATCAGCCGTCATACCGTTAATTTCAGGCATTTCGAGCCGTTTTAAAACTCCGTTTTCAAAATATGCCGCCATCATCTGTATATCGTCCTCGTCAGGCGGTGTTGTTTTTTCAAATATAAGCCTTGCCGATACCGTATCGCCTGTACGTTCAAATTCTACGCGGTCTGTTGGCTCAGGCGTCGGGGTTACTGTCGGGGTTGTAGTTGGGGTTACTGTCGGGGTTGCGGTTGGGGTCGTTGTTGGGGTTACTGTCGGCTCATAATGCTTAGTCGCTTTTACAAGCTCGTCGTTTTGATGATAATTGAAAGCTATTTTCTCCCAGTCCTCCTGCGTACCGTTGTAATATATGTCTGTGAGCTTGTCGCAGCCCGAAAACACACTATTTCCTATCCTTTTAACTCCGCTTCCCACTTTAACCGACACTAACCCATGACAGTAAAAAAACGCGCTGTCGCCTATTTCCTCAACGCCGTTGCCTATTACGGCGGAGGTCATAGCGGTACATATACTAAACGCGCCATCGCCTATTCGCTTAACGCTGTCGGGAATTACAATGCTTGTTATACCGCACCCATTAAAAGCGTGGTTGTCTATTTCGGTAACACTGTCGGGGATTGTTATCTCCGTAAGGCTCCCACACGCGTTAAATGTACTTTTGCCTATCCTCCTTACACCGTCGGGAATTATGTATGATGTGTCGGCTTTATTCTTCGGATAGGCGACAAGCTCGGTTTTGTCGCGGCTCAGCACAACGCCGTTATCCGACATGTACACGGCGTTGTCCGCGTCAACATTTATTTCTGTAAGATTACATTGGGAAAACACGCCGTCACCGATTTTCGTAACGCTCTTTGGAATGGTTACATTAGTAAGGTCATAGCAAGTTGCAAATGCCGCGTCGCCTATCAACTGCACGCTGTCGGGTATTGTAACGCCTATCAAATCATAGCAGTTATCAAACGCGCTGTCGCTTATCAGCCTTGTACCGCTTTTAATCTCGTATTCTCCCGACATTTCGGTATTGTCCGTCGCAATCAGATATTCGCCTATGTACAGCGCGGCTCCGTCCCAGTTTGTCTTGTCGTCTTGAAATGCGGTATATTCAAACGCACCATTGCCTATTTCCTCAACACCGCTTCCGATAGTGACAGACGCTAAATTCTCACAACCTGCAAACGCGAAAAAACCGATTGACTTAATTCTGTCGGGAATTACAATGCTTGTCAGGTTGCTATTCATTTCAAACGCGTCATCGCCGATGCTTATAATGCTGTCGGGGAACGTATATGTTGTGTCACTTCTGCCAGACGGATACTGAATAAGCTCCGTTTTTTCCTTGTTGCACAGCACTCCGTCAATGGACGCGTAATAAGGATTTTCCGCGTCTACATTTATTTCCGTAAGAGCTGCACATATGCCAAAAGAAGCAATGCCAAGCTTTGCGTTCTTCGGAATAATGACGCTCGTTAGAGCAGGGCAGGCTATAAATGCTCCGTCGCCTATAAATGTAAGGCTGTCGGGAAGCGTTACGCTTCTGAGGCTTTCCATTTCGCTAAAGACTTCATCGCCCTCGATACCCGTTATGCCCTCGCCCAGTGTTACCTGCGTAATCGTGCTTTTGCTTTCTGCCCATGGCAAAGGGTTGTCCTGCTCATAACTATAATGCGATATAACTCCCGTACCGTTTACGGTAAGAACTCCGTCATCGTCAAGCGTCCATACCATAGTGTCGTGATAAGTACCGCCCGTTTCCGCGCATATCGTGACGGGCATAAGCGTCAGAAGCATCGCAACCGTCACAAGCATACACATAAACCGTTTTTTCATTGTCGGCGGACAATATCCACCCCTGTTTTTGTTTCTCATTTTTCCTACCTCCGTTTGTAATTTGATAAATTTATTGTGGTGACAAGCACACAAAAAAGTGCGCTGCCTGAGCAACGCACTAAAAATGCGCCACTCGGACTTGTCACCACAACGAATCCAAAATCATAACACAAAACTAAGGTGTATTAAAAAGAGTGTGCATTTTTGACAAAATAAAATACACCCTTAGTATTGTTAAATATTAAATTTTGAATTCATTGTGGTAAAAACTATTATATCATAATATATCCTCCAATGCAAACAAAAAAATACTTGACTTTTGGTAAATGCTGATATATAATGTTATAGTTCCGCAATTGCGGACAATCCTTGCCCATAACACAGGGTTATGGGACTAAAGTCCATAAGGAGGTGCAGAAAATGGCTGAAAAAATTCTAAACAGCTATGAAACGATTTTTATCATTGACGCAACACTTGATGAGGAAAATGTAACTGCTCTTAAGGATAAGTTCGTATCACTTATCGAAAAGAACGGTGAATTGGAATCAGTTGACGAGTGGGGCAAGAGAAGACTTGCTTACGAAATTGATGATAGAACAGAAGGTTTCTACTATCTTGTAAACTTCAAGGCTGACGCGGATTTCCCGAAAGAGCTTGAAAGACAGTACAAGATTACAGACGGAATACTCAGAACTATCGTTATCAGAAAAGACGAGGAATAGTCCTCAGTGAATGAGAAAGCGGTGTAAGCAATGAACAAGGTAATATTGATGGGACGTCTTACTCGTGACGTTGAAATTCGTCAGACTCCGAGCGGTGTTTCACTTGCAAGATTTTCTATTGCGGTAAACAGACGCTTCGCCGGCAAGGACGCGCCTCAGCAAGCTGATTTTATCAACTGCGTGGCATGGCGTCAGACAGGCGAGTTTTTGGCAAGATATTTCCATAAGGGAAGTATGGTTGCCGTAGTCGGAAGTCTGCAGTCAAGAAGCTGGGACGGTCAGGACGGTAAAAGACAGTATTCAACAGAAGTTAATGTTGATGAGGTTTACTTTACAGGTTCAAAGGCTGAAACAGGCGGCGGATATCAGAACAATGGTTTTAACCAGGATAACGGTTTTAATCAGGGCAGCTTTAATGCTCAGCCAACTCCGTCACAGGACAGTGAACCGAATTTCGGCGATGATTTCGATATGGACGGTTTTTCCGATTTGGACGGAAGTGAAGACGATTTGCCGTTCTAATCCGCAATGATGAAAATTTGTTTTATAAGGAGGAAAGAAAATGGCTGAAAGAAATGACAGACCACAAAGAGCAAGAAGACCTAAAAAGAAGGTTTGTATGTTCTGCGTAGATAAGGTTGAGCATATCGATTACAAGGATACTGCAAAGCTTAGAAGATACGTTACTGAAAGAGGAAAGATTGTTCCAAGACGTATCAGCGGCAACTGTGCAAAGCATCAAAGACAGCTTACTACGGCTATTAAGCGTGCAAGAATTATCGCACTTTTGCCTTTCGTAGCTGAATAATATATGAAAAAAACAAATACTGAGGTTAATGACCTCAGTATTTTTATGCTTTAGTTTATTTTTAACTTGTCCTGTCCGACATAAACAGGCACATCAAACTGATACTTCGCCATCGGGAACGCCTCAAACATCGCGCTCATATTTTTAGCCTGCTTACTTGCCCACGCAACGTCCGTTGCATATTGATGAACCGCAGGTTTTTCGGGGTTCCAACGCATTTTATAAAGAGTATTCTGGGAATATTTCGGATTATTTATATAATTTTCGCTTATCCATCTTGCTCCGCCCATAATCGCCTTTTCAACGCTCGTCCAGTCCTCAATATACGCATACTGCGAACCTCCCGCAACTGGTGATGCATCCACAGCGCCGATACCGAACACATTATAAACCGTTTCACCGCTGAATTCTGTGCCGTTCGCAAGACGCGACGTACCGTTTGCCGTTTCAAGGCATGCGTGAATAACAAGATATACTTCACTTATCCCGTTTTCCTCTGCCGCAGCCTTAAATACTTTGCCGCAGCCGCTTAAAATACCCTTGCCGTTAAGATATGTATCGAGTACATCCGCGCTGACTCCGTTCTGCATGCTAAGATTTAGAAACTGATATTTTTCATAGCCGTTAACAAGATTTTCAGGGTTTACATACTGTTCAACGCTATTTTCGTCCGCGTCGGAAGCGTCATTTGTAAATACGGTCGGTTCAGCCGACATCTGCGCGCTTACCATTTCATCAACTGTCATATCATAGCTTGTATAAATAACGGGGATTTCCTCCCTGCGTTTTTCCCATGTAGTAACCGTAACGGCACATTTTGCCGTAAAACCGCCGTCCTCAGTAACGGCGCATATATTTGTTTTTCCCACACCGCACGGCGATACAAGACCATCTTTATCAACCGCCGCAATGCTTTCGTCCTCACTATACCATTCAACTTCCTGTATCGTCGCATCAGCAGGCGTAATAACTGCACTCAGCTGTGCCGTTACAGGCTTATCCGCATACAAAGTCATACTTTCCTGTGACATTGCCGCACCCTCAACACCTTTGACAACACAAACTTTAATTTTTGCCATAGCCTTGCCGTTCTGAATATCAATATACGTTTCCCCTACCCTGTTTCCCGGTGAAATAATTCCGTTCTCATCAACAGCTGCAATGAAAATATCTTCAGATGTATATGTAAGCGTTTTGTCCGTCGCATTGACGGGCATCACCTCCGCCTGTATCTGCTCAGGTGCATTTTCTCTGCCTATGTAAAAGATTACCTTGCCCTTTTTTAGGTTTATAGTCTGCGCCTCAACCTTATCCCACGTGGAAACAGGAGAAAAATATGTTGTATCCGATACGTATGTATCATCGTCCACTTCAACACGGTACGCTCCCATGACACATGGAGCGGATAAACACAGTATACACAATATTATTAAAAGCTTTCTCAATATTAACACCACCTGTCCTGTAAAGATTATTTTATAAAATTATTACTCCGATGTCAATGGAAATTTTGTAAACAATTATTTAACGCCAACTGCATATTTTTGCAAAAAAATATTGTAAAATCAGTAACTTTGTTATATAATTAGATAGAATATACAGAATTAACAATTGAGGAGGATTTTTAATATATGGAAAACGAAAATCAGACACAAGCCGAATTGTCCGCGCTTTTACAGGTACGCAGGGACAAGCTGTCAGAATTACAGAGCGAGGGACGCGACCCGTTTAAAATTACAAAATTTGACCGCACACATACCTCTGCTCAAATACGGGATAACTATACAGAAGAGGAACGCGAGCTTACAAAACGCGGCAGTGATGAGGTACAAATTATAAAGGCTCATATTTCCGAACTTGACGGTCAGACTGTACAGGTTGCCGGACGTATAATGTCCAAACGCGGCATGGGTAAGGTCGGATTTGTCCATATTGCGGATATTGAAGGTCAGATTCAGCTTTTTGTTAAAAAGGACATTCTCGGCGAGGACGAATATAATCGTTTTAAAAAGCTTGATATAGGTGATATTGTTGGCGCAAAGGGTGAAGTATTTACTACGCAGACAGGCGAAATTTCAATAAGAGTTGAAACTGTTACGCTTCTTTCAAAATCGCTTCAGCCGCTTCCGGAAAAGTTTCACGGTATGACAGATACAGATTTGCGTTACCGCCAGCGCTATATTGACCTTATAATGAACGCTGACGTTAAAAAGACATTTATAAACCGTTCTAAAATTATAGCGTCTATACGTTCATATCTTAATACACAGGGATTTTTGGAGGTTGAAACACCGATGCTCGTTTCAAATGCAGGCGGTGCGGCGGCGCGTCCGTTTGAAACGCATTTTAATGCGTTGGACGAGGATTTCAAGCTCAGAATTTCACTTGAATTGTACTTAAAGCGTCTTATTGTCGGCGGCTTTGACCGTGTATATGAAATAGGTCGTGTGTTCCGTAACGAAGGTTTGGATACGCGTCACAACCCTGAATTTACTCTTATGGAATTGTATCAGGCATATACAGATTATCACGGCATGATGGATTTAACAGAAAATATGTACCGTCATGTCGCTCAGGAGGTTTTGGGTACAACCACCATTACCTATAACGGTATAAAAATGGATTTAGGCAAACCGTTTGAGCGTATTACAATGGTTGATGCAGTGAAGAAATATGCGAATGTTGACTTCAATGAGATAAATACTTTGGAGGAAGCACGTGCGGAAGCAGATAAGCATCATATTGAGTATGAGGAACGACATAAGAAGGGCGATATTTTAAATTTGTTCTTTGAGGAATTTGCGGAAGAGCATTTAATTCAGCCTACATTTGTCATGGATCACCCGGTAGAGATTTCACCGCTTACAAAGAAAAAGCCTGATAATCCTGATTATGTTGAACGTTTTGAGTTCTTCATGAACGGCTGGGAAATGGCAAATGCGTATTCGGAGCTTAACGACCCGATTGACCAGCGCGAACGCTTTAAGGCACAGGAAGAGCTTTTGGCACAAGGCGATGAGGAAGCAAACACAACAGATGAAGATTTCATGAAAGCGCTTGAAATAGGTATGCCGCCGACAGGCGGTATCGGCTTTGGTATCGACCGTATGTGTATGCTGTTAACAGACTCCCCCGCAATCCGTGATGTATTGCTGTTCCCCACAATGAAGCCGATTGATAAATAAACGGCGTAGGTATGCGGGATTGAGGAATTATACTACGACTTACTACACCACTGCTACACCAATTTATGTGGAAGGTTGTCAATATCTTTAATTAAGACTATGAGCAAAATGTTCATAGTCTTTTTTTTACAAAAAATTGAGAAAAACTGAAAATGATAATGTATTTTACAAGGAGTGATGTTAAAATGAATTTTCTTAAAACGATAAACAAAATCAACAAGATAAGCGGGAGCGGGATAGAGGTAAAACCTGTTCCTCATTTCAAGGTAGAAATTCTCAGTCGCGGGAAGGGGGCGCAACGTTCCGCTGTTGGATATGCTGCCTACTGTGCCGGAACGAGATTACGAAATGAACGTGACGGGCGCATATATAACTGGTCGAAGCGGAACGATATAATTTTTTCCAAAATTATGCTTCCGAAAAATGCACCGCGCAGATACTTTGACCGCTCTGTTTTGTGGAATGAAGTGGAAAAAGTTGAAAAAAACAAGAACGCGCAATTAGCACGGATGTTGGTAATTGCTTTGCCGTCCGAATTTTCCGTAGATACACGGGAGCGGATTGTCTGTAATTTTGTGCAGAATGCTCTTGTCAATCGGGGGATGTGCGCCGATATAAACATACACGATAGTGGTGCAGGAAATCCACACGCCCATATAATTTTAACTATGCGCTCTATTGACATAGACGGAAATTGGATGTCAAAGCAACAAAAGGTTTCCTTGTTTGGTAACTGTTAATGCTTCAAGCTTCGCATTGCTGCTCATAAAAATTTTGATATAATTTGCAATAACTGCATAATGAGCAAAAAAGATTTATATTTGTGGCTTGCAAATTTACTTAACATCCCATTGTCGCAGGCACATATAAGCTTTCTTGGAGAATACTATTGCAGATTGGTTATTGATGAAAGAGGCATTGATGCTCTTTTACTTATGCACGAGGGGTACACCGCAAAGGAAATAGCAGTCTGCACCGGGCAGTCACCAAATCTTGTAACTGCCACAGTTTCAAAGGCTCGAAAATTTCTCCGCACAGTTCCGGAACTAAAACAACTCTATAATGAGTTTGCGCAAAAGCTCATACTTATACAAGGTTACCACAACGCGAATAAAATTGATGTAAAAATCAGGATGAAAAATACCATCTGACAATAAATAATTTTACGAACAAATAAAAGCTATTATTCTCGATTGAGTATAATAGTGTTGACTTTTTTAATAATTCATGTTATAATATTTAAAAAAGAGGAGACTGTTTATGGGAGTAATATCAGCGCAGCAAGCCGCCATCGCATGGAATTTGTCCAAACGTCGAGTTCTTGCTTTGTGCAAAGAAGGACGTATTCCAGGTGCTCAAATTATTAATAATTCTATGTGGGTAATTCCAGATGATGCCGAAAAACCTGATGATGGAAGGGCATATCGTTATAAAAAGAATTGTATAACAAAAATGGATATAAAACCATTAAAAAGGTCTGTAAAAGCAGAGGGGCATACACCGCAGTATAAGATGCATAAATATTTTGCCCGTCGACCTCATAATGTTTTTAATCATATAATCAAACACTATACACAAAAAGGTGATGTTGTGTTGGATACTTTTTGCGGTGGTGGTGTTACTATTTTTGAGTCAGCCGCTCTCGAAAGAAATGTTATAGGTGTTGACATCAATCCTCTGGCAACATTTATTTCTCGCATGCAAATGTTTAATGGCGATGTTAAGGAGTTAAAAGATTTCTATCGTCGTTTTCTTCTTACCGTTGAAAAAAAGTATTCGGATTGGTATAAGGTTAAATTTGATGACGATGAAGGCATTGCTATTTGGTTTGAATGGGCATATGTTGTTAAGTGTCCTCGATGTGGTACCGAAATAGTCCTTTTAGAAGAAAATAAAAAATCTAATGGGATCTATTATTGTAATAACGATAAGTGTCAATATAGTACATTAGGTGTTAAACGTGTTGATTGCACTCCATCTGGAAGTCATCCAATTCGCGTAAAATATAAATCAAGTATTACGCACAACATTTCTGTTAGAGCTTTTGATTATACCAATATTCCTATTTGGGATTTAATATTTTTTAAGAATGAAATTAAAAATCTATCCTATAAAATAGATTTTTCAATTCCGGATAATTGGGACAGGCAATATGAAGACAAATTAAATGAAAAAGGCATAGAAGCATATAGCGACTTTTTTACTGAGCGTAATTATGCGTTGAATTGCTTGATATTTGATGATATAATGCAATTACGCGGAACTACTGGTTCCTTGCTAAACGAATATTTGTATTTTTTATTCAGTTCATCACTCAGATATACAAATAAAATGACAAGGGTTACAGATAATTGGGAGAATGGAAAACCAACAGCTATGGACAAACACGCATTTTGGTTGCCAAACCAATATATCGAAACAAACATATTAGATGTATTAGTACAACGAGCTAAAAACATAGTTAAAGGGTGTGAGTACTCGTCTTCTGTTTTGCCAAAAACGCTTCAAGAAGTAACAAGTTTTGATGATATTAAGCTGAAAAACAGCTATATGGTTTTAAATAGAAGTTCCTCGGAATTACCTATACCTGATAAATCCGTTGACGTAATAATTACAGATCCTCCATATGGCAGCAATGTTCAATATGCAGAGCTTTCAACAATTTGGAATGCGTGGTATGCACACTATAACAATTTGAACAGTTATATTTATAAGGATGAAGAGGCTGTAGTTAATAGGAAGAAAAACTTTGATGGTTCAAAAGACGTAGATGATTATGAAGAGTTGCTTTATCAAGTATATTCTGAAGGAAATAGAGTTCTCAAAGATAACGGATATCTTGTATTTACTTTTAACAATAAAAACATAAAAGTGTGGATTGCTATGCTGAAAGCTGTTGCTCGTGCAGGTTTTTATTTGCCAGAAGATGGTATTTTATTTCAAGATTATATAGATTCATATAAAAATACTGCCCATCTACGCTTTTCAGGAAATATACAGGGTGACTTTATATATTCATTTAAGAAAGGTTGTATTGATATTCCGTTTAATGGAAAGA
>CAJTUY010000012.1:0-17471 GCA_910579415.1 uncultured Clostridia bacterium
TTGTATGTTTGCATATGCGCTGGAAAAAGCAATACGTAAGGGATATATAGATAATGAAATATATAAACCGTATCTTGACAAGGCAGTTAAAGGCATACTTAATGTATTTATCAAAGAAATTGACGGTAAAACATATATAACACAGGGCTGTGCCGTTGCAGGCTTAGGTCCTGAGGACAATCCGCGCCGGAACGGAACTCTCGATTATTATTTCAGCGAACCGATAAGAAATAATGACTTTAAGGGAGTCGGACCGTTTCTAATTCTTGCGGCGCATTATGAATAAGCTCTCTCTAAAAAATAAACTGATAAACAGAAGGGATGGTTGAGAAATCGTCCTTTTTGTTTTTAACCGCCGGAAAGGAGAAATATATGAGTGAATTTGCAAAAATACAACCTTCGGAGGCAGGAGTTCCGTGTGCTTCGATAAGCCGTTTTTTTGACGAACTGGAGGCACTGCCGTTCGATATACATAGTGTTATTATGATTCGCGGCGGCAAAATATTTCTGGAAAGATATTACGCGCCGTATGAAAGAGATACGCTGCATCGAATGTATTCTGTGACAAAAAGTCTGGTTGGACTTGCAATATTGTGTCTTGCTGATGAGGGGAAGGTGGACCTTGATACATCAATAACGAGTTATTTCCCTGAATATCCTACTGAGTATAAGGACATAAAGGATACAACAATCCGAAATATGCTGATGATGCGTACTGCTCATAAAAGAACGACTTATAAGGCGGATTTATCGTCAGATTGGGTGAAAAGCTTTTTCATTACCGAGCCGACGCAGATACCGGGAACGGTGTTTTCATACGACACCTCGTCAAGTCATACGCTCGGAGCGCTTGTTGAGAAAATTACAGGTATGGAGCTTCTGGACTATTTGAGAATAAAATTTCTTGATAAAATAGGATTTTCAAAGTCTGCGTACTGTCTGAAAGACCCGTTTGGCGTAAGTATAGGCGGTTCGGGGCTTATGGCAACGTCGCTTGATGTGGCAAAAGTTGCGCAGCTTGTGATAAACAAAGGAATGGAAAACGGTGAGCGGCTTATCAATCCTGAGCTTGTTACGCTTGCGGTATCTAATCTGTCGCCGACGGATACGCATTGTAAACACACCGATGAACAGCAGGGCTACGGCATGCAGTTCTGGCGGACGAGGAATAACGGCTTTATGCTGTACGGTCTGGGCGGACAAATGGCAATATGCCTGCCGGACAAGGACTTTATTTTTGTCGTAACGGCAGACGCAGGGGAATATAAGGACGGTACTCAGATGATAAGAGATATATTCTGGAACGAAATTTATAATAGTATTGACAAAATATGAAAAACGAGTTATAATATTCTTGCAACGATAATTTAATACAATCAGAGAAAAAGACGCAATATTTTTTTATGTAAAAAAATGCGTGTTGAATTTTATGTTGTGTTTTTTCTCACAGTAAAATTAAATTATCGTTGCAGATAAATGAGCAGCGCATTTTTTATGCGTTGTTTCCATCATGAAGCGGCGCATTTTTTATGCGCCGGATTGTCGCCAAACAAGTGGAAAGGCGGTTCATATGAACCGCCTTTTTGCTGTTTGTTTGTAGTTTATGCGAATGGATTTTCAGTCGGATACCTTGCGCTCTTAGGCTGGTTATAACCAATTTCATCAACCGGAACGCCTACATATTTGAATACCTCGTACAGCGCTTTGGCATGATGTCCGAAAGCAACCGCGCCATGATGCGGATAATTCTTTTCAATCAGCACATGACGGTAGAAACGTCCCATTTCGGGTATCGCGAATACGCCGATTGAACCGAATGAACGCGTTGCAACAGGAAGTACCTCACCGTTTGCAATATAACCGCGAAGCTTTGCGTCAGCTGTTGACTGAAGTCTGAAGAATGTAATATCACCTGGTGCAATATCGCCCTCAAGCGTACCGTTTGTAACCTCAACAGGAAGTGAACGCGCCATAATTTTCTGATACTTCATTGAGCATGCTGCGAGCTTTGTGGAGCAGGTATTTCCGCAGTGGAAGCCCATAAATGTATCTTTGTGAGTGTAATCGAACTTACCCTTTATATCAGCGTCGAACATATCCTTTGGAACTGAGTTGTTAATATCAAGCAGCGTAACAGCATCCTCAGATACGCATGTTCCTATATATTCAGACAGTGCGCCGTAAATATCAACCTCGCATGATACAGGAATACCTCTGCCTGTGAGACGGCTGTTTACATAGCACGGAACAAATCCGAATTGTGTCTGGAAAGCGGGCCAGCACTTGCCTGCGATTGCAACATACTTCTTTGAGCCTTTGTGTTCATCAATCCAGTCAAGCAATGTCAGTTCATACTGAGCGAGCTTTGCAAGTATTTCAGGCTTCTTGTTGCCTGCGCCAAGCTCTTTTTCCATATCAGCCACAACGTCAGGTATTCTTTTGTCGCCCTCGTGTTTGTTGAAGCTTTCAAATAAGTCAAGCTCTGAGTTTTCCTCAATTTCAACTCCAAGCTTATAAAGCTGATAAATAGGAGCATTACAAGCGAGGAAGTTAAGAGGACGCGGACCGAATGATATAATCTTTAAATCGGAAAGACCAATAACTGCGCGGGCAACCGGTAAAAATTCGTTAATCATATCGGCACATTCCTCAGCGGTGCCTACGGGATATTCGGGAATGTACGCATTTACTCCGCGAAGCTTAAGGTTATAGCTTGCATTGAGCATACCGCAGTATGCGTCGCCTCTGTCATCAGACAATGTTCCGATATTCTCCTCAGCCGCAGCAACAAACATTTTCGGACCGTCAAACTGCTGTGCAAGCATCGTTTCACTGATTTCGGGACCGAAGTTTCCGAGATATACGCAAAGCGCGTTACAGCCTGCCTTTTTTATGTCGGCTAAAGCCTCCTTCATATGTATTTCACTTTCAACTATGCAGACGGGACATTCATAAATGTCATCTGCATTATACTTTTTGGCGTATGCCGCTGCAAGAGCCTTTCTTCTGTTTACCGAAAGACTTTCAGGGAAACAGTCACGGCTTACCGCAACAATACCTAATTTTACCTTTGGAATATTTTGCATAATTTTACCAACCTTTCCGCACAAAGTGCCGATAATATTTGATAAAACTATCTTATCATTTTATAAAAATAATGTCAATATATCCCCAACAAAAAACACAAAATTACCTTGACAGATAATTAAAAAATTAGTAGAATTTCTGTATAATAATATAGTGATACAGAGGGGATGCGGACATGAAATATTTAATAGGAATAGACATCGGTACATCAGCGACAAAAACGGTTATGTTTGACGAAAAATTTAACGTGGTGACCTCGTCATCTCAGGAATATCCCATGTACCAGCCAAATAACGGCTGGGCAGAACAAAAACCTGAGGACTGGCGCGACGCGGTGCTTAATACTTTAAGCGATGTTGTATCAAAATCAAAGGTCAATGCGGAGGATGTGGCAGGAATAGGACTTTCGGGGCAGATGCATGGACTTGTTATGCTTGATGAAAACGGAGAAGCGCTTCGCCCGTCTATAATCTGGTGCGACCAGAGAACTCAGAAACAGTGTGATGAAATAACTGAAAAAATCGGAAAAGAACGGCTGATAGAAATAACTGCAAATCCCGCGCTTACGGGCTTTACTGCCTCGAAAATTTTATGGGTGCGTGAAAATGAACCTGAAATTTACGCGAAATGCAGACATATTCTGCTGCCTAAGGATTACATACGTTATATACTTACAGGGGAATTTGCGACTGAGGTGTCGGACGCAAGCGGTATGCAGCTTATGGATATTCCTAACCGCTGCTGGTCGGATGAGGTTTTGGAGAAACTTCAGATAGATAAATCGCTTTTGCCTGAGATGTACGAGTCGCCTGAAATTACAGGTTATATAACTGCTGAAGCCGCTCAAAAAACTGGTCTTTCCACTAAATGCGCGGTAGTCGGCGGAGCCGGCGATAATGCGGCGGCGGCTGTCGGAACAGGTGTGGTAAGCGATGGTAAGGCGTTTACCACAATCGGTACAAGCGGCGTTGTGTTTGCTCATACAAGCGAGGTTTCGATTGACCCCAAAGGACGCGTTCATACATTCTGCTGCGCGGTGCCTGACTGCTGGCATATAATGGGTGTTACACAGGCGGCAGGTTTGTCGCTTAAATGGTTCAGGGATAATTTCTGCGGTGATTTTATGGATAAGGCGGAAAAAGAAGGAGTTGACCCGTATTATCTTATGGATAAGGCAGCGGATAAAATTCCTGTGGGAAGCAATCGTCTTATATATCTGCCGTATCTTATGGGCGAGAGAACGCCTCATCTTGATGCAGACTGTCGGGGTGTATTTTTCGGGCTGTCGGCTATTCATACGAAAGCGGATATGATACGTTCGGTAATGGAGGGTGTGGCATATTCACTTAAAAATTGCAATGATATTTTAAATGAAATGGGTGCGGAAGTGGACGAGATGATGGCGTGCGGAGGAGGCGGCACAAGCGCGCTGTGGCGGCAGATGCTTGCTGATTTATACGGCTGTGATGTGAAAACGGTATCGTCCAAAGAAGGCCCGGCACTGGGAGTTGCAATTTTGGCGGCGGTAGGCGCAGGACTTTATGCGGATGTTCCGTCAGCGTGCAGTCAGGCTGTTAAGATTGACAAGAATTGTTCTCCCAATAAGGAAAATTCCGAAAACTATAAAAAGTTCTATAATATTTATAATTCATTGTACGGCCATTTAAAGGATGATTTTAAGGACTTGACAAAATAAAAAAATGTGGTAAAATAATTACAGAGTGAAACTAAGGGTTACACGAAGGGGTCTACCACCTCGGGTAGAGCTTGTTCGCGTAACCCATTTTTTATACGGGAGGAGAACAGATATGATTACATTAAACGGTAAAGAAAGCAGGGTTTATAAAAATCTTAATGAACTGCTGAAGGAAAATGAGTTCAGAAAAGAGCGTATTGCCGTAGAGATAAACGGGGAGATAATAAAAAAAGATAATTACGATACGACGCCGATAAATGACGGTGATATTGTCGAGGTCGTTCATTTTATGGGGGGCGGCGTGCCTGAAACAGATGATAAGCTTATATTAAACGGACATGAGTTTACATCAAGATTTATTCTTGGTTCAGGCAAATATTCCCTTGACCTGATTAAAGCGGCGATTGAGCATGCGGGAGCGCAGATTATAACCCTTGCGCTCAGACGCGCGACAGGAGGCGATATTGCCAATATACTTGATTACATACCCAAGAACGTAACTCTTCTGCCGAATACATCAGGAGCAAGAAATGCAGATGAGGCGGTAAGAATTGCCCGTCTTGCGCGTGAAACGGGCTGCGGCGATTTTGTCAAGATTGAAGCGATAAGAGACACTAAATATTTGCTTCCCGATAATTACGAAACACTTAAAGCAACGGAAATTTTGGCAAAAGAGGGATTTGTGGTAATGCCGTATATGTATCCTGATTTGAATTTTGCCCGTGATTTGCAGAATGCGGGCGCTGCATGTGTAATGCCGTTAGGCTCGCCTATCGGCTCCAATAAAGGGCTTTGCACAAAAGATTTTATACAGATACTCATAGACGAGATAGACCTGCCTGTAATAGTTGATGCAGGAATAGGCAGACCGTCACAGGCGTGTGAGGCTATGGAAATGGGCGCTGCGGCTGTTATGGCTAATACGGCAATTGCAACAGCCGGCGATGTGCCGAAAATGGCGCAGGCATTTAAGAAAGCGATTGAATCGGGACGCGAGGCATATCTGGCAGGCTTTGGGAATGTCGTTGAAAAGGGAGCAAGAGCTTCTTCACCGTTAACAGGTTTTTTACATGAATAATTTCATCTCAAAGCAAATAGGGACACTAAAACAAAGGGGACACTAAAATGGAAAAACATATAAATCATATGGAATATATGGAGGGCATGGAGGTAATCAAATCCGATATGCTTGAGAAGGTCATAGATGCAATGAATGGCTATGACTATAATAAATATACTGAATGCGATGTAAGGGCGGCGCTGGCGCGTGACACTCTTATGCCTGAGGATTTTGCGGCGTTGCTTTCTCCTGCGGCGCTTCCGTTTCTGGAAGAAATGGCTCAGCGCGCACAGATTGAAACACGAAAGCACTTTGGTAATTCAATAGCAATGTTTACGCCGCTGTATATTGCAAACTATTGTGAAAATTACTGTATTTACTGTGGTTTTAACTGTTATAATAAAATCAGACGAGCAAGACTGACTGCGGAGGAAATTGAGAAAGAAATGCAAAGCATTTCAGAGACCGGTTTACAGGAAATTCTTATTCTAACGGGTGAAAGCAGAAAAATGTCTGATGTAGACTATATCGCAGACGCTTGCAGGATTGCAAAAAAGTATTTTCAGGTAGTGGGTGTTGAGGTTTATCCCATGAACAGCGATGAATATAAAAAGCTTCATGCAAACGGCGCAGATTTTGTTACCGTATTTCAGGAAACGTATAACAGCGACAAATATGAAACTCTGCATCTGGAGGGACACAAAAGAATATTCCCGTACCGCTTTTATGCGCAGGAACGCGCAATTTTGGGCGGTATGCGCGGTGTGGGATTTGCGGCGCTTCTCGGACTTGACGACTTCAGAAAGGATGCATTTGCAACGGGTATGCATGCATATCTCTTACAGAAAAAGTATCCTCATGCTGAAATCGCGTTTTCATGTCCCAGACTTCGTCCGATAATAAATAATGATAAAATCAATCCGAAAGATGTTCATGAGCCGCAGCTTTTGCAGGTGGTGTGCGCATACAGGATTTTTATGCCGTTTGCGAGTATAACTATTTCTACGCGTGAATGTGAACGTTTCAGAAATAATATTATTAAGATTGCCGCCACAAAAATAAGCGCAGGCGTTGATGTGGGAATAGGCGGTCACTCGGACGGTGAAAAGAAGGGCGATGAGCAGTTTGAAATATCTGACCCGAGAAATGTTGATGAAGTATTTAAGGCGATTGAAGACGCAGGATTACAGCCTGTAATGAGTGATTATATCTATGTTTAAATTGATTTGTATAACTAACAGAAAAATGTGCGGTGACTTTTTAGACCGTGCAGGCGAGCTTTATAGAAGCGGAATTGATGTGATTCTCCGTGAAAAAGATTTGAGAGAAACCGACTATGAAATATTGGCAAAAAGAGTAACAGATGTTTGCCCTGATGTAATTTTGCATACGTATACAGATGCCGCGCGCCGTCTGGGTGTAAAAAAAATACACCTTCCGTTTGCAATGATGAAACCCAATATGAATTTTGAAATGGTGGGTGTATCGGTGCATTCTGCTGAGGAAGCAAAAGCAGCGGAGGAAATGGGCGCTGATTACGTGATGGCAGGGCATATATTCGCGACTGACTGTAAAAAGGGTCTTGCTCCGCGCGGAATCGGTTTTCTGAGAGAGATTGTACATTCGGTGAGCATACCGGTCTATGCGGTCGGCGGCATAACTCCTGCCAATATAGAACAGGTTAAAGGCACGGGAGCAAAGGGCGCGTGTATTATGTCAGGATTTATGCGGTGCATAAGTGTAAGCGGCTATATAAAGAAATTCAACGGCATAAATTAAAAACAGCAGTTTTACTGCTGTTTTTCTTTAACTATAATTGTCGGAAGCGACATTTCACTGTATTGTGTGGAAATAATACTGTTTTTCGCGATTCGTGAATACAAGCCTGTCGGTTTGCCGCCGTAAACATATATTCCCGTAATGTTGCTGTATAGCTTGTAATCCGCATTTTCGTCATGAGTGATGTCGATATTCAGTGTAGAGTACGGTTCACAGTATTCCTGCAATAGGTAGTGATTGTCTGTGTTTTCCGTAACCTCTTTTTGCCACTCCGTATCTGTCATACCTTCGACGCCTGCATAAACGCCTTTTGAAGCATAAGAGTCCTCAGGTTTGATTACCCATTTGTTTTTTGTATTAAGTACGTTATGCTTTTTTACGGTTTCCTGAGTAAGAGATACGGTATACGGAATATGCTCCTGTACAAACCGTTGCTCCGCGTCAGTTAAAAAAGCAGAGGTCATATTATCATGAAGTACCTTGAATACGATTTTATTATGTATAACCTGAGTCATGAAATCACCGATAAGACAAACATCGTTGTTTTCAGCGGCATGTATAAAAGGAAGAACCTTTTCATAATTCCGCATAATATCACAGGTTACGGCGCGGCGGTAAACTGCGTCAATCGGATGCCCTTCGGGAGATATAAGTCTGCCGTTTTCGTAACTGAGGTCGGTTATTTCGCATATTTCACATTCAAAACCGCTGTCAATAAAAGCCTGTTGAAATGCTGTGAATTCACGGCTTATGTCACCGTTAAAGAAATCAACAATGGCGATATACGGTTTGTGAACTGACCTGTCATATGTTTTATAAATATCTGTGAACGCTTTTACCCATGAATTGAAAAGCTCAAATGTACGGACATCATATGTTTTTGTAAATTCGTTATAAGCATCGGTAAGACGTATTGCCTGATTTAATTCTTTATCCTCGTTCATTGCGCTTGAACCGTCTGCATTAAATTCACAGAATTTAAATGAAAAATCATCTTCGTTAAAGAAAATATCTATTCTGGTTATCGGAAGAAGACAGTCGTAATGATTTTCTCTGAGTATAAGTCTTTCAAGCCGTTCATCGAAACCGAACAGTTTGCGGTATTCAGGATTTTCGCGGTATTCCGTGATAACCTTTTCAAGTATTTTGTACATGGTATTTGCGGCGCTGAATATAAATTCAGTCATTTTTTCCGTAAACATTTTGGGCATATACAGCGTGTGGACGTAATAACCATGATAGCGCGCGGTATATTTTTTTATGTATTCCTGCTGTTTCTTTGCGCTTTCTATATTCTTTTTTAAATTGCTGTCAACTATTTGCTTGTAAAATTCCTCTGCATTCTGCAAAATATATCTCTCCTTTTCAGCGTCAGCAGAATACCGACGGGATTTTTGAAAGCTCTGTTATTTTTACATCGCCGTTTGTAACTGCTTTAATATCCTCAAGAAATTTCAGGAAATGTTTGGATTGATTGTGCTGTTCTATGGCGGTATCATTCAGCCATTCCTCAATAAAGATGAATTTAGACGGAACTTTTCTGTCCTGATATATTTTATATGAAAGATTGCCTTTTTCCTTGCGTGTGTCGCGTACAACATTAACGGCGCATTTTTTAAATTCCTCAATATTTACCGCATCAAATTCTGCAATTATTGTAATCATATACAGTCAACTCCTTATAAAAACTATTTTACCACAAATTTAAAAAATTTACAAGAGCGATATTCAGCATTACAAAGAAACTTTACTATTGTCTTGACAGGTGCATTTACATGTGATAAAATGAGTAAAATTGATAAAAGAGGTATTATTACAATGTTAAATGAAATAGAACGTCTGAAAAAGGAAAAGGATGCGGTAATTCTTGCTCATTACTATGTTAATGACGAGGTGCAGGAGATAGCCGATTACATAGGCGATTCATACTATCTTGCAAAGGTTGTAAAAACTGTTGACGCAAAGACGATTGTGTTCTGCGGAGTGTCGTTCATGGGTGAGAGCGCTAAAATATTAAATCCGGACAAGACGGTTCTGATGCCGGATATGTCTGCGGACTGCCCTATGGCGCATATGGCGGAAATTGAAAAAATCGGTGAAATGCGTAAAAGATACGATGACCTTGCAGTAGTGTGCTATATAAATTCAACCGCTGAGCTGAAGTGTCACAGTGATGTGTGTGTAACGTCGTCAAATGCAGTAAAGATAGTAAAAGCGTTGCCGAACAAAAATATATTTTTTATTCCTGATGAAAATCTCGGACGTCATGTTGCGCAGCAGGTTCCGGAGAAAAATATTATATTAAATGATGGTTTTTGTCATGTGCATGTGTCTGTGACAGCTGATAATGTAAAGGCGATTAAGGCAAAATATCCCGCTGCGGCAGTGCTTGCGCATCCTGAATGTAAAAAAGAGGTGCTGGATTTAGCTGATTATATCGGCAGTACATCAGGTATAATCGATTATGCTTCAGCCAGCAGTGATACAGAGTTTATAATATGTACCGAAAGCGGCGTAGGGTATAAACTGAAGGAGCAAAATCCTGATAAAAAGTTCTATTTTGCAGGAACAAAGCATTTTTGCCCTAATATGAAGCTCAATACTGTCGAAAAAGTTTTGGAGGTTCTTAAAACAGGAGCGAATGAAGTTCATGTGAGCGATGAGGTTCGTATTAAATCGCTAAAACCATTGGACAGGATGCTGGAATTAGCCAAATAAGGAGTTAATCATGAAAACAGATATAGTCATTGCAGGCTGCGGAGTAGCAGGTCTGTACTGCGCGATGAATTTGCCGCAAGATAAAAATATAGTAATTGTTACTAAAGAGGACGCGGACAAAAGCGACTCATTTCTTGCTCAGGGCGGAATATGCGTACTTAGAAATGAATCGGATTATGACAGCTATTTTGATGATACGATGCGCGCGGGCCATTATGAGAACAACAGAGAATCTGTGGATATAATGATACGCTCGTCGCGTGAGGTGATAGCCGATTTGATAAATGCAGGTGTCAGGTTTGAAAAAAGAAACGGTGAATTTGTATATACAAAAGAGGGCGCTCATTCAACGCCGCGAATATTGTTTCATGAGGACATAACAGGTAAGGAAATAACTTCGCATTTGCTCAGGA
Organism: uncultured Clostridia bacterium; assembly: GCA_910579415.1. Lineage (GTDB taxonomy): Bacteria > Bacillota > Clostridia > UBA1381 > UBA1381 > Hominilimicola. Next base: position 10,754 of record CAJTUY010000012.1, read on the forward strand.
CTGTACAGGAAATGCCTAATGTGACTATGATTGAGCATTTTACAATGACTGATATAATTGAGCGCGATGGTGAATGCAGAGGAATAATCGGTCATAACGCTGACGGAAGCTACACTGCCATACAGGCTGATTATACGGTCTTTGCCACAGGCGGAATAGGCGGGCTGTATAAACATTCAACCAATTATCGTCATCTTACCGGCGATGCGGTTGCAATTTCCGTAAAGCACAGAATAAAGCTGAAAAATCCTGACTATATACAAATACATCCGACAACGCTGTATTCAAGAAAAAAGGGCAGACGCTTTCTGATTTCCGAATCGGTGAGGGGTGAAGGGGCAGTTTTGTTCAATTCACACATGCAGAGGTTTGTTGATGAGCTTCTGCCGCGAGATGTTGTTGCAAAAGCAATATATGATGAAATGAAAAAAGATAATAAGCCGTATGTATGGCTGTCAATGAAACCTATACCGACAGAAACCATTAAAAATCATTTTCCCAATATTTATAAGCGGTGTCTGGAGGAGGGCTTTGACGTAACGAAGGAATGTATTCCGGTCGTACCGTCACAGCATTATTTTATGGGCGGCATTGACGTGGATATAAACAGCAAAACTTCAATGGAACGACTGTACGCTGTCGGCGAGACAGCATGCAACGGCGTACACGGCAAAAACCGTCTGGCAAGCAATTCGCTCCTTGAAAGTCTTGTGTTCGCCGGACGTGCAGCAGGAAATATAACAGACATATACAGTAAAATCGATAAAAATGATGATATAATTATTGATAAGGCTGAGTATCGGGGATATGAAAAAAGATATAAAAAATCGGTGCTTGAAGCAATTGAAAGGGAGAAAGATAAAAATGAATAATATAACTATGGCATTGAATGCCGATGAGCTTATTTTAAACGCGCTTAAAGAGGATATTACAAGTGAGGATATAACGACAAATTCGGTTATGCCTTCGTTTCAGATGGGGGAGGTAGAGCTGATATGCAAGCAGGACGGAGTAATTGCGGGACTTGAAGTATTTAAAAGAGTTTTTGAACTTCTGGATGAAAAGACAGAAACAATACTTTATGCAAAAGACGGCGATTTTGTGAAAAATGGTGATAAAATAGGTATTGTACGCGGCGATATACGCGTACTTTTGTCGGGCGAACGTACCGCATTAAATTATCTCCAGCGTATGAGCGGTATTGCGACATATACACGTTCAATTGCTGACTTATTAAAGAACAGCAAAACAAAATTGCTTGATACGAGAAAAACCACACCGAATATGCGTGTGTTTGAAAAATATGCTGTAAAGGTTGGCGGAGGCTGCAATCACAGGTATAATTTAAGCGATGGAATATTGTTAAAGGATAATCACATAGGCGCGGCAGGAAGCGTAAAGAAGGCTGTTGAAATGGCTAAGGAATATGCGCCGTTTGTCAGAAAGATTGAAATTGAGGTTGAAAACCTTGATATGCTGAAAGAAGCTCTGGATGCAGGCGCAGACATAATTATGCTTGATAATATGAGCGTTGAGGATATGAAAACGGCGGTGAATATGGTACAGGGCAAAGCTGAAACGGAGTGCAGCGGAAATGTTACACGAGAGAATATAGAAAGACTTGTTAATATAGGTGTAGACTATATTTCGAGCGGCGCTCTTACGCATTCAGCTCCGATAATGGATTTATCGCTGAAAAATCTTCATTCGATTTAAGAGAGGTTGGTCACATGAACGCAATCGAAAGACGTGAAAAAATTTTAAGACTTATCACAACTTCGGAGGAGCCTGTGTCGGGAAGTTATCTGGCAGCTCATACGGAGGTTTCAAGACAGGTGATAGTACAGGATATTGCGCTGCTGAAAGCATCTGGATATGAGATACTTTCAACTAATAAAGGATATATTCTGAATAATCCGTCGGCATGCTCACGTGCGTTTAAGGTACATCATACCGATGCCGATACGGAGGATGAGCTTAATACAATTGTTGATATAGGCGGTACAATTGTTGATGTGTATGTATGGCACAGAGTTTACGGCAAAATCGAAACAAAGCTTGATATATCATCAAGACGTAATGTGCAGCAGTATATTGATGGTCTGAGAAGCGGAAAGTCTACCGAACTTATGAATATAACCTCAGGCTATCATTATCATACTGTCCGCGCAGACAGCGAAGAAACACTTGATATTATAGAAAAAGCGCTTGAAGAAAAAGGTTATCTTGCGCCCGAAATTTGAATAAAATTAAAGCTGTCCGTACAGGTGTAGCTTTTTTTGTGTATAATGCTTGAAAAAAATCAAAAAAAGTGGTATAATAACTGTATATGCAAACTGTTAAGAATGGAGAATAAAATATGTTGAGATACTTTACAGCCGGTGAAACACACGGAAAATGTCTTACGGTAATAGTCGAAGGCATGCCTTCAGGTGTGAAAATCAGTGTTGACAAGATAAATGAACAGTTAAAAAGACGCCAGAAGGGTTATGGCAGAGGCGGAAGAATGTCTATTGAAAGCGACAGTGCGGAAATATTGTCAGGAGTGCGCGGAGGATACACTCTCGGAAGTCCTGTTGCGATTAAAATTGAAAATAAGGACTGGAAAAACTGGGAGGAAATAATGGGCGCGGAAACCTCAAACGGCAAGCGTTCGGTTGACTGCCCCCGTCCCGGACATGCCGATTTGACAGGCGGAATGAAATATAATCATAAGGATTTCAGAAACGTACTGGAACGCGCAAGTGCGCGTGAAACAGCGGCGAGAGTGGCGGCAGGCGCATTGGTAAGACAAGCGCTGGAGCCGTTTGGAATAGAGTTTTTAAGCCATGTGAAGAGAATCGGAGAGATTGAGGATACGTCTGATGTAAATGATGCAGACTTTTTCAGGCGCGTAAGCGAATCTCCGGTAAGTTTCGGTAACGTGGAGGCTGCAAAAAGGGCAATGGAATATATTGACAAAATAAAGGCTGACGGTGAAAGCTGCGGCGGCGTGGTTGAAGTTATCGTTAAAGGAGTGCCTGCCGGACTGGGAAGCTATGTTCACTACGACAGAAAGCTTGACGCAAACCTTGCATTTGCTGTTATGAGTGTGCAGGCAATAAAGGGTGTTGAAATTGGAATGGGCTTTGGCGCAAGTGAAGTAAGCGGCTCAAAGGTGCATGACGAAATAGAGTATAATAACGGTTTTTCTCGGGTTACAAATAATGCAGGCGGAATTGAAGGCGGAATGTCAAACGGTCAGCCGATTGTACTCCGCGCGGCAATGAAGCCGATACCGACATTGTATAATCCGCTCAGAACGGTAAATATAAATGACAAATCAGTTCATAAAGCAACTGTGGAAAGAAGCGATGTATGCGCTGTCCCGGCATGCTCGGTAGTAGTAGAGAATGTCACTGCATTTGAAATAACAAAGGCGTTTCTTGATAAATTCAGCGGTGATTGTATAGACGATGTAAAAGCATATTATGATATATATACTGACAGAATAAACAAATTCTGATTATTCATACTCGGTGTAAAGGTGGTGGGAATTTGACTGAAAACGATTTAATAAAACGGTGTAAAAAAGGTGACAGAGAAGCGTTTAATAATCTTTTTGTGAATTATCAGCATCAGGTGATAAATATTGCCTATGGCATGCTGTCTGACCGCGAAGACGCTTTTGACGCGGCACAGGAGGTTTTTGTGCGTGTGTATAAAAATATAGAGTCGTTCAAGGAGGAATCTTCCTTTGCTACTTGGATTTACAGGATAACTTCAAATGTATGCTCAGATATTCTGAGAAAGCGTCAGAGAAGCGCAAAAGTAGTAAGTATCAATCAAATGTCGGAGGAAAATAAGGAAACAGATATTCCCGACACAGCGCCGACACCTGAGGAAAACGCATTTTTAAGTGAACGTCAGAGGGCTGTGCGTGAAGCAATTTCAGAATTGCGTGAGGAATACAGAGCGGTAATTACTCTGTGCGATATTGAAGAAATGAGCTATGATGATATAGCGGATATATTAAAAATACCAAAAGGAACTGTAAAATCCCGAATAAACAGGGCAAGAGCGGCATTAAAGAAAAATTTAGAGAAAAAACGGGAACTTTTTTAGCATAATTTGCGTCTAATATAATGAATAAAGAAATCAGAGGAAAGGGGGAGAAAAAATGGATTGTGAAAAATTCAGAAAATGTCTTGATAATTTTGAGAGTCTGACTGATGAAGAACGTCTTAGTATGACAGCTCACGCATCGGAATGCGAGCGGTGCGCAAATGAACTTGATTTTATGCTGTCTGTTATTAAAACGGTAAAATCTCTCCCGGAAATAGAACCGCCAGCTGATTTTTTGGAACGGCTGAATGTGCGGATTGATGAGGAGGAGAGAAAGAAAAGGCTTTCCTCGCGTATTGCGTACGGAATAAGCCGTAACTGGAAGCAGTATACTGCTGCGGCAGCGTGTCTTGCGCTTATAGCAGTACTTACGGCTAACAGCAAGCTTCTTACTGACAGACTGTCAGGTACAGACGATGGTGTTATCGTGGGCGATATACCGGTTACAGACAGTGCAGAACCGTCGGCATTGCCGTTAGCGGCGGCAGAACCGGTAGCTTCGGACAATACTTCCGCATCAGATACAGTGAAGGATATCATATCCGAAACAGGCGCAGTACAAAATACTGCAGCGACAAGTAAAAAAGAGACTGTAAAATCTGAGGCGGTATCGGTATCAGCGCCTAGCGTCAAGTCGGTGACTGAAACAAAGAGTAATGATGCAGCTGTTGAAACTGAAAATATCGAGCCGCAGGGCATTGCAGTGGCGCATATTGAGGATAATCCTGAAAATATGATAGTTGCTTATAGTGAAGAGCCTGATGAAATGCAGCTAAAAGGCAGAAGCGCAATAGCGGGATATACGTTGTCCGGAAAACCGGTTATGGAAACGGCTGATTATTCCGGACAGGGAGTAGGACGTATAAAAATTTCACCTAAGGACGAGAAAAAGGCTATGGAAGCCATAATGAAATATTCGTATGAGGTTGATGGCGATTATTATACAACCAGTCCCGACAATATGGTAAACATATTCTGTGATTTGGATGACAGCGGTGTAAGTTATGCGAACTATACGCCGGAGGATTATGAGGATTTAATTAAATTTCAGCTTGTTATAGGGTAATTTTTTAGGATAAAAGGGTAAAAGTAATAAAAAGCTTCGGTCTTTGACCGAAGCTTTTGCGTTATATTTTTAAGATATGATTTGCTTGATAATTCCAAAAGACAGAAGCGACATTATAAGTCCTGCTGTCATAACACCGAGCAGTATAAACAGAAATGATTTTTTTGGCTTTAATCCCAAAAGTACCGAAAGCAGACTTCCTGTCCATGCCCCTGTGCCGGGCAGTGGTATTGCGACAAACAGGAATAAGCCGAGATACCCGTATTTTTCAATCTGAGATGATTTTGACATTGCCTTTTTTTCAATCCAATCGGGAATTTTGTGAAAATGCCTGCTTTTTTTAAGCCATGAAAATATTTTTTCGATAAAAAGAAGTATAAACGGTATCGGAAGCATATTTCCGAGTACAGCGGCAATATATGTCGGCAAAAAACTTGTATTCATAAAGCCTGCGGCAAGAATACTGCCGCGAAGCTCCAGAAGCGGTATCATTGAAACGATAAATACAATAATATTTTTCGATAATTTGCCTGAAAGAGCGGCAACGATCGATTGAACAACAGAACTCATAATTTTCTCCTTATATTGTGTTATAGTCCATATTATACATTATACGGACAGTAAAAGCAAGTATTACAGAAGAAATTATAATTTATCGGGAACAATATAAGTCATGGCTGACGGAATTACGTCTATTACCGCGTTTAAAGGGTCGCCGCCGTATTCACCGTCAAGAGTCCATTTTATATTTTCTCTGCATTCAAATTCAAAATGTGATGATTTTATTACAGAATAGCCGTCACAGAAGGCTTCGCCTTTCATAAGTCCCGTAAATACATTTTGTATTTCGAGGATATTTGTCGGCTGTTTAAAGACAAGCATTTCAAATAGTCCGTCGTTAAGGCTTACGTCCGGAAGCACATTTTTATTGTGTATTCCCGCGATTGATGTTGTGTTCATAACAATGCACAAAAATACATGTTCTTCAATTTCTCCGCCGTCGTATTTGATTTTTACATTATAAGAAGGCAGGCTTGACAGACGTTTAATGCCTTCAAAGATGTATGCCATATGACCGAGCGCGTTTTTAGAACCCTGAGGGGTATCGTAGGATACGTCGGTAAACGCGCCGAAAGCGGCAACGTAATTGAAGGTTTTGTCACAAAATCTGCCTGTATCACATCTGAATTCACAGCCATTTACGGCATTGTATGCGGCATCAATCATATTTTTTGGTATATTTAGTGTAGAAGCGAAATCGTTTGTAGTGCCGGATGGTATATATCCCAGAGGCGCGCGCTCATTTTCGCCGAAGGTCATAAGACCTTTGACAGCCTCGTTAAGCGTGCCGTCGCCGCCCGATACGACAAGCCTGTCAAAACTGCTGCCGTATTGCCTGATATATTCATAGGCGTCAAGCCGTGCCTGAGTAGGATGTACGGTAACGTTATAGCCTGCGCGTGTAAATATATCTATAATATCCATCAGGTTATTTTTTATCTGCGCTTTTCCTGAATGCGGATTAAAGACAAAAAGAAGCTTTTTTTG
>CAJTUY010000012.1:17481-47641 GCA_910579415.1 uncultured Clostridia bacterium
TTACCCTCCACATGGACAGTTTACTTAATTTTACTTAAATTATACATTTTATTTAATTTATAGTCAAGATAAAAAAGTATTGCTTTTTATTAAAAAGAAATATATAATACTAACATGTCACAAGGAGGTGATACAGATGCAGATAATAAAAGAAAAAAGATTTTATAAAAACATTGCGGCGATAACAATACCCATTGCGCTTCAGAATTTAATTACATTTGCAACCAATATGATGGACACGGTAATGCTCGGACGCGCAGATAATACAGGTACATTTTTATCGGCATCATCACTTGCAAATCAGCCGTTTTTTATATTGTCGCTGGTGTGTTTCGGACTTGCCGGCGCATCGACGGTGTTAAGCGCGCAGTATTGGGGAAAGAGGGATACCGCGTCTATACGCGCTATATTTTCAATTGTACTTAAAATAGCTTTTTTGCTATCGCTTTTGATGACGCTTGCAGTATTGCTGTTTCCGGCAGCGATTATGGGGCTTTATTCAAATAATAGCGAAATAATAGAAGCAGGGGTATCATATCTTAAAATACTCGGCTTTGCATACATCTTGTTCGGTCTTAGCAATACAATGATATGCTGTATAAGAAGTATTGAGCTTGTAAAAATATCGGTAGTTGTCAATATAACCTCGTTTTGTACAAATGTATTTTTAAACTGGGTTCTTATATTCGGGCATCTCGGCGCGCCGGCACTTGGCATACGCGGCGCGGCTATTGCGACGCTGACGGCGCGTATAGCTGAATTTATAATAACCTTCACATACATATTCTTTATTGATAAGAGATTGAAATTCCGCCCTAAGCATTTGCTTCTGATGAATAAGGTTTTTGCGGTGGATTTATTTAAGCACGGACTTCCTGTGTTTATAAATGAAGTGATGTGGTCGCTGGGAATAACTGTACAGGCGGCGGTTTTGGGACATATTGCATACAGCGCAGGCGACCCTGTTGCGGCTAACTCAATTGCGTCTACCGTACAGCAGCTTTCAACCGTTGTAATATTCGGTATAGCCAATGCGGCAGGAATTATAATAGGAAAATCAATAGGCTCAGGCAATATCGAGCGCGCAGGGACTGAAGCTCAAACTCTTAAATATTTAAGCTATGTTGTAGGTGTGGCAGCATGTATAATTATACTTCTTTTAAAGAATATTGTTATAGATTTCTATACAGTCGGCGCTGAAACCAAGCTGCTGGCGCATCAGCTTATGATAACGATAGCATTTATCACAATCGGAGTATCGGTTTCATCAATAAGTATAGTAGGTATTCTTCGCGGAGGAGGAGATACGAGGTATTGTATGATTATGGAGATAGTGGCGCTGTGGTTTATAGCCACTCCGCTTGCAATTCTGGCATCATTTTTGCAGCTTCCCGTACCTGCCGTACTTGTAATGATGAAAATAGACGAACCTCTGAAAAGCATAGCTTCGGTTATAAGAATTAACAGTGGAAAGTGGATAAAATCGCTTGCTCGTGATTTCGGAAAGGAAAGAATATGAGAATACTTGGTATAGATTATGGCGATGCGCGCGTCGGTGTAGCTGTAAGCGACCTTTTGGGCATGACGGCACAGGGAGTAAAAACTATTAAAAATACAGGAATAAAGCATCTTCTGACAGAAATTAACGAAGTGCTGACGGAATATAAGCCGGAAAAAATTGTTATAGGTCTGCCTAAAAATATGGACGGAAGCGAAGGTTTTCGCGCGGAGGCAACATATAAATTTGCAAAAAAGCTTGAAACCGTATATGACGGAGAAATCATATTTTGGGACGAACGCTTATCATCTGTCGGCGCGGCGCGTTATTTAAACGAAACAAATACGCGCGGAAAAAAAAGGAAAAATGTTTTGGATACTGTTGCCGCATGTATAATACTTGAAGGCTATTTAAGCAAAAACAATTGACATTTTTACTTACATATATTACAATATAGTTAAGTAAAACAGAAAGGAATATTTTAAAATGGAAAATAACATAATAATGTTAGAGGACGAGCATGGCTGTATGGTCGAATTTGAAGCGATAGATGTATTTGAATTTGAAGGTGTAACATATTTTGCGCTTCTTGAGGTGCTTCCCGAAGAGGAAGAAAATGATGAAGTGCTTATCATGCAGGTTGAGGGCGATATTGAGAGCGAGGAAGCCGAACTTGTAATGGTAGAAGATGACGCTCAGCTTGAGGCGGCATTTAATGAGTTTTTAAGACGCGATGAAGAAATGAACAGCGAAGAAAACTAAAGAAAAAAATTATTTTTTCTATTGAATTTTTTCAAAAAAGATGTTATAATAATTATAGAAAATTAAATAGCAAAACCCCCTGAGATTTCACGTTAAAAAGTCTTTTTTTTACCAACACATCTTAAAAGGGATATTTACTCCGGTTGCGGCGTATAAGCCTCCTTTCCTTCGGGAATGCCAGTGGACATATAAAACAATCGGGAAATAACCCACCTGCTGAAGCAGGTAGAAACTCGACTTTAATTATGACGGTTATCTTGGGGTATTTTTTTTATGTAATAGTTAATACAACCATGCAAGTACGCTGTAAAAGTCGGTTAGCTTGTGCAAACTGACGAAAGTTAAGGCTTTACAATAAAACGTGTTGACAACTTAGAAAAAGAGGAGTAAAATATCAGTATAGGTTAGATAGGGTTAACTTAAGTTAATGCATACTGACAAATAACGCTTTTTGGACAGGAGGAAAACATGATGCCTTTATCAATGGTAAATGTCGGTGAAAAAAGAAGTATTCAAAGAATAACAGGCAAGGATGATGTAAGACGCTTCCTTGAAAATTTAGGATTTGTTGAAGGAAGCAGTGTAACGGTTGTTTCTGAAAACGGCGGAAATCTGATTGTAAATGTTAAGGATACACGAGTTGCCATTGACCGTTCAATGGCGAATATAATTATGGTTTAGGAGGATGGAGATGCGCACATTAAAAGAAGCAAAGATAGGTGAAACAGTAACCGTTTCACGTCTTAACGGCGAAGGCGCGGTAAAACGCAGGATTATGGATATGGGAATAACAAAAGGTGTCCAAATCTATGTAAGAAAAGTTGCGCCGCTGGGCGACCCTGTTGAGGTGACTGTTCGTGGATATGAGTTGTCTTTAAGACGTGCTGACGTTGAAATGATTGAATTGGACTAATTTTTTGAAATTGAGTTAGCAATAAGTAACTAAAGTTGGAGGTATACAAATATGTCTGTAAAAATAGCACTTGCAGGAAACCCAAATTCGGGTAAAACAACGCTGTTTAATGCGCTTACCGGCTCAAATCAGTTTGTCGGCAACTGGCCGGGCGTAACTGTCGAAAAGAAAGAGGGTAAATTAAAGGGGCATAAGGACGTGACTATCATGGATTTGCCCGGTATCTACTCACTTTCACCGTACACGCTTGAGGAGGTAGTGGCAAGAAACTATCTTATAACGGAGCGTCCCGATGTGATACTTAATATCGTTGACGGAACAAACATTGAAAGAAACCTGTATCTTACAACGCAGCTTTGCGAGCTTGGCATACCTGTTGTAATGGCAGTAAACATGATGGACGTTGTAAATAAAAACGGCGATGAAATTGACTTTGTCAAACTTGGCAAGGCGATAGGCTGTGAGGTGACGGCAATTTCTGCTCTGAAAGGAACGGGCATTAAGGAGGCTGCGGAAAAAGCGGTGGCACTTGCAAAAAAGAAGTCGTTTGCTTCAGTACATAAGTTTGACGATAAGGTAGAAAATGCGATTGAGGCAATTAAAGCAAAACTTGCCGGCGTTTCCGAAGAGCAGAAGCGTTTTTATGCAATTAAGCTTTTCGAGCGTGATGGCAAAATAACAGGCACAATGGAAAATGTTCCTGATGTGTCGGATATTATCGCGGCGGCTGAAAGTGAAATGGACGATGACAGCGAAAGCATTATCACAAATGAGCGTTATAATTACATTTCATCAATTATCGGCGATTGTGTAAAAAAGAAAAATAAGATAAAGCTTACGGTTTCGGATAAAATTGACCGTATTGTAACTAACCGTTGGCTTGCGCTTCCTATTTTTGCGGCAGTGATGATAATAGTTTATTATGTATCGGTCACAACGGTAGGCAGTTGGGCAACCGACTGGGTTAATGAAAGCTTGTTTGGTGAGGAAATCAGCTTTTTCGGCTTGACATTACCGAGCCTTCCTGCTATTATAGGAAGCGGACTTGAAGCCTTAGGCACGGCGGAATGGCTTAACAGCCTTATCTTAGATGGTATAGTTGCAGGTGTGGGAGCAGTTTTGGGATTTGTACCGCAGATGCTTGTACTGTTCATATTCCTTGCGTTTTTGGAAGCATGCGGATATATGGCTCGTATCGCATTTATTATGGATAGAATTTTCAGAAAATTCGGACTTTCGGGTAAATCATTTATTCCTATGCTGATTGGTACAGGATGCGGTGTTCCGGGAATTATGGCATCCCGTACAATTGAAAACGACCGTGACAGAAAAATGACAATAATGACTACTACATTTATACCATGCGGCGCAAAAATGCCGATTATAGCGTTAATTGCGGGCGCATTGTTCGGCGGCGCGTGGTGGGTTGCACCGAGTGCGTATTTTGCAGGCGTTGCGGCGATTATAGTATCGGGAATAATCTTAAAGAAAACAAGAATGTTCTCGGGCGACCCTGCGCCGTTTGTAATGGAGTTGCCTGCATACCATATGCCTACTGTCGGAAATGTACTTCGCAGTATGTGGGAACGCGGTTGGTCATTTATAAAAAAAGCAGGAACAATTATCTTGCTTTCAACGATTGTATTATGGTTTCTGCAAGGCTTCGGTTTTGAAAACGGTTCGTTCGGAATGGTAGAAGATTTAAATAATTCTGTGCTTGCTGCTATTGGAAGTGTTATTGCGCCTATATTTGCTCCGCTGGGCTGGGGTGACTGGAAAGCGGCGGTTGCGGCAGTAACAGGACTTATAGCAAAGGAAAATGTTGTGGGTACATTCGGTATTCTCTATGGATTTGCCGAAGTTGCTGAGGACGGAGCAGAGGTCTGGGGTTCTCTGGCACAGACCTATACGCCGATAGCAGCATATTCGTTTTTGGTATTTAACTTGCTGTGTGCGCCTTGCTTTGCGGCAATCGGAGCAATTAAGCGTGAAATGAACAGTGCAAAATGGACATGGTTTGCAATAGGTTATCAGTGTATATTTGCCTATGCTGTATCAATCTGTGTTTATCAATTAGGTAATTTGTTCAGCGGCGGTGTATTCGGTATAGGAACTGTGGCGGCGATACTTGTTGTGGTTGCGTTTTTATATCTGCTTTTCCGCCCGTATAAGGTTTACATTACGAGGACAAAGACTCTTAATATGTAAAAGGCGGAGGTGTCAATGTGATTGCAACGATAATAATTACGGTAATTATCCTTGCGCTTGTTGCATGGATTATTATAAACAAAATCCGTAACAGGAGAAATGGACGCGGCGGCTGCGGTTGTGGGTGTCAAAGCTGCGCTATGTCCGACGTATGCCATAAGGAGTAACTCCTTAATCAGAGGGGGCTGTTTTGTACAGTCTCCTCAATTTTTTATAGAAAAATGACAAAAAAACAGTAAAAACTGAACAAAATAACCTTGACAGTAAGTGGCCGAATGTGGTAAAATTATTACAAAATCATAACAGGATGACATATAATATAATAGTAGAAACCAAAAAGAGAGAGGGAGGAAAATAATGAAAAAACTAATTTCAATGCTGATTGCATGCGCAATGCTTGCTTCAGCGGCAGTTTCATTTGCAGCCGCTCCGTCTGAATACGACGGCAAAGCATATGGAACGCTCGGCTACGAGTCAAACGACCCGGACGGTGAGTTTAATCTTGCCGTAATCGCAAACGGTAAAGTTGACATTGTGGGAGATGCGATGTACATTAAGGGCAGTGTTTATTCAAATGATACTATTTACGTAGGCGACGGTGCGGGAAATAAGGTTGACGGTTTGTTTATTTCAGGTGTAAAAGGTATGACAGATTACACAACCGGCGGTGATTTGCCCGACCAGTTCCGTGCTGGATATATTCATGTAAATGATTATCATGAGGAAAATGTTACAAATGCTTACAGTACAACACTAGACTACGAGGGTGCTATTCTTGACAAGGAAACATCGTTTGAATGTTCATATGATGAATTTGTAGTTCCTGAAATTGCCAATAAGCTTGGCGATGTTACAATGAATGTATATGCACAGGGAGCATGGACATGGGATGTTGCTCGCGGCGCATATCAGCTTCCGGCAGAGGATGGACCTCAGACAATTACAGAGGATACATATATTGAAAATCTGACAATGAATGGTTCTTGGGTTGATGCATATCATGAAGCTATGATTATTGATACCACAGAAGGCGATGTTACGGTAGTAATCAATAATCTTGTTAATCCGGTAAATCCAAGTATTACTGTTGTAGGTGACCATGAAGCTTATATTTATATAAATAATATAAATATGCTTAAGGATATGAGAATTAACTACGACAACAACACAAGCACATGGCAGTATGAAAAGAAGGGAAGCGCAGAGCATACCCATCTTTATATAAATGGCGGCGATGTTGAACTTGCAACTGATAAAATTGCTGTTGCAGATGTAGCCGTTAATGCAGACACACTTAAAATTTCAGCTACGACAGTATTGGGCGGTGATATTGCTTCAAGCGCCAAAGAGTTTACTATTATGGGCGGACAGACGGAAGTAACAGGTATAGTACGCGTTCCTAATGCAGCTTCAAAGGTCATTGACAACGGTACTCTTTACGGGCAGCTTTATACTGATACTTTAACGATTAACGGCGCTGCAAGCATAATCTGGAAGGCTGATACTGCTGCTGCGAAGGGTGAACCAACGCCTGACACGACTCCTGTGCCGACAGAGGAACCAACGCCTGCTCCTGTTCCGGACGGAGAGGAAATTGACCTTAACGGTGTAGGTTATGCCTATATATTCGGTTATGAGCCGAAAATACACTATGAATATGATGATGTGACAGGCGGAAAGCTTGTTGCCGAAGTAGAAATGGCACCGCAGGATGCTGTTACAAGAGAACAGGTTGCAGCTATGATTATGCGCCTTATAGACCAGAAGTATGATACAAAGAATGTACGATATACTGTTACTCCGAACATTGCTCAGCATGCAGGTACATGGTATGAACGCGGTTTGGCATATCTTGCGGAAAAAGGCACGTTTAATGATACTACATCTGTTGATACAGGTGCAGTAACGAGAGGCGAGGTCGCAAAGCTTGTTGCTTACGGCTTAAATCTTTCAGATACAGCTTCTACTGATTTTGTTGATATAGCTAATAGTCCGTATAAGTCATATATAGAAATAATGGCTGCTTACGGATATATGCAGGGTATGGGTGCGTCAGAATTTCAGCCTGATAAGGTGATGACAAGAGCAGAATTTTGTTCGATGTTTAATCAGATTATCGGCAGAGAAAACGCAGCGCTTGAAAGCGCGGACGGTATACAGGTAACGCCTGAGCTTTACTCAATAGTTGACCTTGACGGTCATTGGGCAAAGGATATTATGCTTCGTGCAACAAGCGCATATAATGCAGATGGATATGTTGATGTTGAAACAAGACTTGCAAACATCAGAAATGAGCTTGATAAGTACGATGCTCAGAAGTGGTTCTAAATATAATTCAAAAAGCTTCGGTTATGCCGAAGCTTTTTTGTTGTGAAATATTGACAAAGCCTTTAATGTATTGTAGAATGAATATATACTGTACATAGAAAAGAGGTAACAATATGGGCAAAACATATAAATTCTTAGCATTTGATTTCGGCGCATCGTCGGGACGCGCAATGCTTGCTAAATTTGACGGCGAAAAAATCACTTTAGAGGAAAAACACAGATTTTCAAATGACCCGGTAAATATTAACGGCGACTTGCATTGGGATATATTGAGGCTGTTTTTTGAGATAAAACAGGGTATTTTAAAGTGCGCAAATTCAGGTGACAGTGATATTGACTGTATAGGTATCGATACATGGGGCGTTGATTACGGTCTTCTGGACGAAAATGACAAGCTTTTGGGTAATCCGTATCACTATCGTGATACACGTACTGAGGGAATGTATGACGAAGCATTTAAGATAGTGCCTAAAGAGGAGATATTTAAAGAAACGGGTATAGCATTTAACTGGTTTAATACTCTTTATCAGCTTCTTTCAGCCAAGCTGTCGGGTAACAGCGCGTTAAAAAATGCAAAAACGCTGCTTATGATGCCCGATTTATTTAACTTTTTCCTTACAGGGGTAAAAAAGACTGAGTATACCAATGCTTCAACAACACAGATGTATAACAGCGAAAAGTATGAGTGGTCTTATGATATGCTCAAAAAGTTTGGTATTCCGACAGATATTTTGACGGAGGTGATTTTTCCGGGTGAAATTGTAGGTACAGTTAAACCAGAGCTTGCAGAGGAACTGGGTATTAAAGAAGTTCCCGTTGTTGCGGTTGCATCACATGATACGGGCAGCGCTGTTGCTTCAGTACCTGTTGTGGATAAGAAGGACTTCATATATATATCCTCAGGCACATGGTCGCTTATGGGTGTTGAGCTTGAAAAACCGAACACTTCAGACGGAGCTTTTGAGTATAACTTTACAAATGAGGGAGGAGTTAATAAAACAATCCGCTTCCTTAAAAATATAATGGGCTTGTGGCTGATACAGGAATCGAAGCGTCAGTGGGCGCGTGAAGGCGAGGAACTTTCATTTGACGAGTTGGAAAGACAGGCAAATGCGGCAGAACCGTTTGCAAGTCTTATAGACCCAGACTATGCGGAATTTCAGACACCGGGCAATATGCCGAAGCGTATTAAGGAATATTGCATGAAAACCGGTCAGAAAGTACCCCAGACAAAAGGTGAGGTTGTAAGATGTATCGCAGAGAGCCTTGCGTTTAAGTACCGTCAGACTGTTGAGGGGATGGAGGACGTTACAGGCAATGAATATAATGTAGTTAATATTGTCGGCGGCGGAATTAAGGATAAAATGATTTGTCAGTTTACGGCAAATGCCACAAAACGTGTTGTAAGTACGGGACCGGTTGAGGCTACAAGTATAGGAAATGTTGTTGTTCAGGCAATGGCAATGGGTGCGATAAAGGATATTAACGAAGGAAGAAAAGTAGTCAGAAATTCGTTTGATATAACCGAATATCAGCCTCAGGATAATGCTGCATGGGATGCGGCTTATGATAAGTGGAAAGAAATTATTAAAAAAATATAATTTATGGACAATTTAATCATAATCTATAAAAATTCTCATAGTCTATACTATGAGAATTTTTTATGGAGGATAAAGACATGGAATTGATAAAGGAAAACGTAAAGGTGAACCAGGTTTCCTGCAAGGGAAACGCGCAGGTGCTTGTGGACGAGGATATAATCGTACCCGATGTAAAGCCCGATATATTAAAAATATTACAGCTTGACGCGGTGTCCTGCATTACAAGCAAGTCCATCATTAAAGGAAAAGCAGTTATAAACGGCAGAGTGGATTTAAAGATTTTGTACATACCGGACAGTGAACGTGAAAAAATCAAGAGCATAATAACCTCGTTTCATTTTACTCAAAACGTCGACAGTCAGAAAATTGACGACGGGATGACAATAATTGCCGCGTCTAATGTTGAGCGCGCTGAGTTTTCGCTTATAAACAGCCGTAAACTTCGTGTTAAAGTGGTTGTAGGCGTTGATTATGAAGTGGTTGCCGAGCAGGATGTTGAAATAGCGGTTGAAGCGGGTGACAGTGACAGCGCCGAACTTTTAAGGGAGAGCGTGCAGCTTCAGAACTGTATTAACCTGTCGGAAACAGAATTCACACTAAAAGAAAGCATTGAAGTTCCGAGCGGTCAGAGTTCAATTGGTGAGCTTCTGAAGGTAGATGCGAAGATAACCGATTCGGAATATAAGACGGTTACGGATAAAATAGTTGTAAAGGGTGCGGTAGGAGTATGCGTGCTTTATACAGATGAAGAATGTAAAATACAATTCATGGAAATGGAAGTGCCGTTTACAGAGGTGTTTGACTGTGCCGAAGTCGGTGACGATACAATATGCGATATTGACTATACCATATCTGAGGTCCGTTATGACGTAACAGAGGACGGTGACGGTGACAGACGTGTTGTGGACCTTGAAATTACGGTAGCGGCACAGATAAAAGCCACTGAGAATGTATCGGTTGATATGATTTGCGATTGTTATGAGCCGTTTATGAAAACACAGCTTCTTAAAGAAGAGGTTGAGCTTGAGGAAATCGTATCTCGTCCGTCAGCGCAGAATACGCTCCGTGAAATGGTGGAAATTGAAAGCGGCGCGCCGGGTGTTTCGGGAGTGTATGATGTAATAACAAGACCTTATATCACAAAAACACAGCTTCAGCATGGCAAGCTATTGGCTGAAGGTAAGATTGAAACATATATACTGTATCTGAGTGACAGCAGCGACAGCCCTGTTTACAGCATGAAAAAGGAAATACCGTTCAGCTATGTTCTTGACTGCGATAGTACGGAAGAGGATTTAATTCCTGAAATTAAAGCAGAAGTAAAACATACATCATATAATCTTAATATTGCAGGTGAGATTGAGCTTAGGTGCATACTTGTACTTAATGCCAATATTATCCGCAAACGCAGAATTGAACTTATAAATGATGTTGTAGTTGCTGAAAAAGAGAACGACGAAAAGCGCGGTATTGTGGTTTATTTTGTGCAGAAGGGTGATAACCTTTGGGAGGTTGCGAAACGCTATGCTGTTCCGAGAGAGGAAATTTTGAAGTTTAATAATATGACAGAAGCAGATAAATTGGAAAGCGGAACCAGACTGTTTATTCCGAGCATGTAAAAAAGAACAGGATTGTACATACAATCCTGTTCTTGTATTTTGTTAATAAAAGATATAATCACATAATTAAAAAAGTATTCCATACAGCAAATAATATAAGTATTATACTTATACCGGAAAAGGCGCATATAATGTATTCTTTTGCATAGCCGTAGGATTTTCCGCGCTTTATAATATACATTATAAAGCCGACTGGCGGAATGAGAAATGAAAGCATTTTAAAAATCAATACATAAACCGGTGTCTTGTTTTGTGATGCTCCGCATTTAGGACAGATTAAAGCTTTTTTGCTTATAATAGTACCGCAGCTTTTGCAGTGATATTCAGGCATTATATCTTCATGCCGTTTTTCTTGTGTAGTTTCCTTTGTTATCATTTGTTTCCTCCTGTTACAATTTTAAATCCTTTTACTATACATATAAGATTATAACTCATATATATCTAATTGTCAAATATAATATGTAATTTTATTATCTTAATGGGAAATGTTATTGGTGTTGTATTTTTGATAAAATTAAAAAAAGTGGTGATTATATGAATTACAGTACAATAGGAACAAATATAAAGTCAGAACGTAACAAACAAAATATTACTCAGGAACAATTAGCTGAAAAAGCAGGTATAACTACTAATTTTTTAGCTTGTATTGAGGTGGGAATTAAAAGAGGCAGTTTTGAAACTTATGTGAATATTGCCAATGCCCTGCATGTTACGCTTGACAGCCTGACTGCCGAAATAATTCCGGCGTGTAAGGAAAATCCTTTAAAAAACAGATTGAATTACTGCTTCGACAATGCATCGGAGGAAACGCAGAAGCTTATAGTGAAAATTGCAGAAGACATTACGGATATATATAGATAAAAAAGCGGAAAAACCGCTTTTTTTATATTCAAATTATGAAAAGTGTATATAATAACTTTGAGAGTTGAATATATGACAATGTAATATGATTGTAACAAACAGATAATGATACTGTAATTGCAAAAACAGATATTGGGTGTTATAATAGAAAAACGAAAACGTAACCACAATATATTGTGGTTAACAAATTAAATAGTATAAGGAGAATATGAAATGAAATTTGTTAAATTAGCAGGTATTGTAACGGCTGCATCGCTTGCACTTTGCGGCTGCTCAACAGAGAATGGAAAGCTGGCAATGAAAATAGGTGATGAGGAAATAACGGTTGGAGCTGTTAAATTCCTTGCTGAATACGGACTGAGTTCAACCAGTGCAAAGCAGGCGGCGGAAATCATTGAGCAGAACTATATAATTGATGAAATTGCCGATAAGGATAATATTGAGCTTACAGAGGACGAGGAAAAACAAATACGCTCGGCAGTTGCAAGCTTTAAGGCTGATATGGGCGGAAGAACTGCCGCAAACAAGCTTTTAAAGGAATACGGACTTGAGGATGATATATTAGAGGGAGTTTTCTCGGCTTCAGCATATGCTGAAAAGGTTTTGGGTACACTAAACATAGAGGAAGCGACTGATGATGAGGTAAAGCAGTATATTACAGACAATTATCTGCATGCAAAGCATGTTCTTATTTCGACAAAGGACAGCGAAACAGGTGAGGAATACAGCGAGGAAAAACTGGCTGAAGCTGAAAAGAAGGCAAATGAGGTACTGGAAAAGGCTAAAAACGGCGAGGATTTTGACGCGCTTGTATCAGAATTCGGTGAAGACCCGGGTATGAAGGCAAGTCCTGAAGGATATTATTTCGGCGCAAATGAAATGGTAGCTGAATTTGAGGAGGCTACAAGGTCAATAGAGCCGGGCGGCATTACAATGTGCAAGTCTGATTTCGGATACCACATCATTAAAAGAATTCCGATTGACAATACTTCGGATGAATTCCAGAAATATTACGAGCAAAATGCGACAATTGTAAAGGGAAATGTAAATAAGGAAAAAAGACTTGAGGCATTAAAGAAAAGAGCAGAGGAACTTGGAATAGAAATAACTGTAAATCAGGAAGTTATTGACGCTATTACCTTTGACGATGATAAATAATTTCAGAAAATAGCAGGAGGAAGGACTATGCAAAACGTACAGAGAGAAGAATGGACAGGCTTTAAGGAAGGCAAGTGGAATAAATCCGTAGATGTCCGTGACTTTATTCAGAATAACTATACACCTTATGACGGAAACGGAGATTTCTTGGCACCGGCTACCGATGCAACAAAAAAACTTTGGGATATGGTAATGGACCTTTCCAAAAAGGAACGTGAAGCGGGCGGAGTGCTTGATATGGATACAAAGCTTGTATCTACAATAACCTCTCACGGAGCAGGTTATCTTGATAAAGAGCTTGAAACAATTGTGGGATTTCAGACGGATAAGCCGTTCAAGCGTTCGTTGCAGCCTTTTGGCGGTATCAGAATGGCGCAGAACGCCTGCCGTGAAAATGGGTATGAGGTAGACAGCGAGGTTGTTGACTTGTTCACCAAATACAGGAAAACTCACAATCAGGGTGTATTTGATGTATATACTCCGGAAATGCGTATGGCGCGTAAATCAGCTATTATAACCGGACTTCCCGATGCTTACGGGCGCGGCAGAATTATCGGAGATTACCGACGTGTTGCTCTTTACGGTATAGACCTTCTTATTGAGGATAAAAAGAAACAGCTTGAAACATCACTGGTAAGGATGACATCAAAAAATATAAGACTTCGTGAGGAGCTTGCCGAACAGCTTCGCGCGTTGGACGAATTAAAGGAGCTTGGAAACATTTACGGCTGTGATATTTCCAAACCTGCAAAGAATGCAAAAGAAGCTGTTCAATGGCTTTATTTCGGCTATCTTGCGGCAGTTAAGGAGCAGAACGGCGCGGCTATGAGTCTGGGCAGAACATCTACATTCCTTGATATTTATTTTGAGCGTGACCTTAAAAACGGTGTAATCACTGAGGAGGAAGCACAGGAGATTATTGACCACTTCATTATGAAACTAAGACTTGTAAAGTTTGCAAGAACTCCTGAATATAATGAGCTTTTCTCGGGTGACCCGACATGGGTAACGGAGTCGATAGGCGGTATCGGCATTGACGGCAGACATATGATAACTAAAAATTCGTTCAGATATCTGCATACGCTTGAAAATCTCGGCACTGCGCCTGAACCTAACATGACAGTGTTATGGTCAACAAGACTTCCGCGAGAGTTCAAGCTGTACTGTGCTGAAATGTCAATTAAAACCTCGTCTATACAGTATGAGAACGACGACCTTATGCGTGTTACTCATGGTGACGATTACGCTATTGCGTGCTGCGTATCATCAATGAGAGTAGGTAAGGAAATGCAGTTCTTTGGAGCAAGAGCCAATCTTGCCAAGTGTCTTTTATACGCTATCAACGGTGGCATTGATGAAAGACTGGGTGTGCAGGTGGGACCTAAATACCGCGCTGTCGAAGGAGATTATCTGGATTTTGACGACGTTATGCAGAAGTATGACGATATGATGGAATGGCTTGCAGGTCTGTACGTGAACACGCTTAATGTAATACACTATATGCACGATAAATACTGCTATGAAAGAGTACAGATGGCGCTTCATGACAGAGAGGTTAAGCGATATTTTGCTACGGGAATTGCAGGCTTGTCGGTGGTTGCAGATTCTCTGAGCGCAATTAAGTATGCAAAGGTTAAATGTATAAGAGATGAAAATGGTGTAGTTGTTGACTATGAGGTAGAAGGCGATTTCCCGAAATACGGAAATAATGATGACAGGGTAGACCAGATAGCGGCAGATATAGTTGAAACATTTATGAATAAAATCAGAAAGCATCATACCTACCGCGACAGTATTCCTACAATGTCCATTCTTACGATAACATCAAATGTTGTATACGGTAAAAAGACAGGCAATACGCCGGACGGCAGAAAAGCAGGAGTGCCGCTTGCTCCGGGCGCAAACCCAATGCACGGACGCGACAGCAATGGTGCGGTGGCATCACTGTCGTCGGTGGCAAAGCTTCCGTTTAAAGACGCACAGGACGGTATTTCAAATACTTTCTCTATTATTCCGGGAGCTTTAGGTAAAGAAGACCAGGTATTTATGGGAGATTTAGCAGTGGAGCTTGACAAGGGCTGCTGCGAGTAATAACGAATTAAAAGGAGGAAATAGATTATGTCACAGCAAGCAGAAAATTTAGTGGAATTATTGGATGGTTACGTTGAAAAAGGCGGACATCATCTTAATGTAAATGTATTTACGCGCGAAACTCTTCTTGATGCGCAGAAACACCCTGAAAAATATCCGCAGCTTACAGTAAGGGTATCGGGTTATGCAGTAAACTTTATTAAGCTTACAAAAGAACAGCAGGATGATATCATCAGCCGTACTTTCCATGACAAGATATGACGGGGCATATTCATTCAATTGAAACTTTCGGTACTGTGGACGGTCCGGGAATACGGCTTGTCGTGTTCTTTAAGGGCTGTCCTATGCGCTGCCTGTATTGTCATAATCCTGATACATGGAACATGTCTGGCGGACACGATATGACAGCTGAGGAAATTCTTGATGAGTATGAAAAGGGCAGAAGCTTTTACAAAAACGGCGGAATAACCGCAACAGGCGGCGAGCCGCTTATGCAGATGGAGTTTCTGACAGAACTTTTTCGAAAAGCAAAAGACAAGGGTATACATACTTGTCTTGACACATCGGGAATAGTGTTTTCGCGGGACAAAAAAGAAGAATTTGACATACTTTCGGAAGTGTGCGACCTTGTTATGCTTGATATAAAGCACATTGACGATGATGAGCATAAAAAACTTACTGCTCATTCAAATAAAGCAGTGTTGGAATATCTTGATTATCTTGCAGGGAAAAATATTCCTGTGTGGATAAGGCATGTTGCAGTACATGGTATTACGCTTAATGACATGTATCTTGAACGGCTCGGACGATATATTGCGCAGTACAGGAATATACAGGCGCTTGATGTGCTGCCGTATCATTCAATGGCGAAAAATAAGTATAGTGAGCTTAAAATTGTGTATCCGCTTGCAGATACGCCTGACGCATCCAAAGAGGACGCAATACATGCCCGTAATGTTATAATTAACGCGATGAAAGAGGAGCGGTCACGATGATGGCTCTTTTTTTATTGGCAGTGCTTTACATATCGTTAAAATTGTGCTACAATGTAAATGTAAGCTGATTTCACATAATTACTGGGGGTGAATTAGATGTCTGAGGTGACTATACAGCAGCTTTTGGATAAGATAAATGAGCTTACTGCGGAGTTGGATAAAGCCCGGCGTTATGATACTCTGACAAGGCTGTATAACAGAAATACATATTATGAAAGCGTCCGCAGACGTCTTAATAAAAACCCTGACAGGGATTATGTTATAGTGTGTCTTGACATAGAGAAATTCAAGTACATAAACGACCGTTTCGGCTTTGCTGAGGGCGACCGTCTGCTATCATATATAGGCGATAAGCTTTATGAGCGTTCTGTTGCGTGCGGAGCTATTGCGGCAAGACTCAGCGGTGATAAATTTTCATTTTTGGACGAGCGTAAAAATATTGATACAGAAGCATTCGGACATGAGGTGAGAACTTGGGTTAATGATTATCCTCTTGACACAGAGATAAAAATTGCTGTTGGTGTATATCCTGTGGATATACGTAATATTCCGGTGCGTCTGATGTGCGACAGAGCAAATATGGCGGCAGCTTCAATTAAAAATAATTATATGGTTTACGCGGCTGAATATAATAAAAATATACGTGATTATATGTTTTCTCAGAATGAACTGTTGGCTGATGTGGAGCGGGCGTTTTGTGATAAGGAGTTCAAGGTATATTTACAGCCTAAGTATGATATAAGAACAAATAAAATAGTAGGCGCTGAAAGCCTTGTAAGGTGGCTGCATCCTAAACGCGGACTTGTACCTCCGAAGGATTTTATACCGTTGTTTGAACATAATATGCTTATAACGCGTCTGGATGAATATATCTGGGAGGAAACATGCCGTATAGTGAGCGGCTGGATACAAAAAGGATATAAGGCTGTGCCTGTATCGGTTAATGTATCGCGTTTGGATATTTATTCTCTTGAAATATCAAATAAATTTCCGCTGTTAACTGAAAAATACGGTATTGATAACGGTTTTATAGAAATAGAAATAACGGAGAGCGCGTTTACAAATGATGAGAACCAAATTCTTAAGGTGGTTGATGATTTAAGAAACAACGGATTTAAAGTGCTTATGGACGATTTTGGAAGCGGTTACTCATCGCTTAATATATTAAAGGATATCAACGTAGATGTTTTAAAGATAGATACGCGTTTCCTTGAAACAGGAAGAAAAGCGGATAATAAAGGCAGAGAGATATTGGAGTCTGTAATCAGAATGGCAAAGTGGATAGGACTTCAGACTATTGCGGAAGGTGTGGAAACAGACGAGCATAAGAAGTTTTTAATGGATTTGGGCTGTTATTATGCACAGGGATATTATTTTTCGAAACCTATACCTGAGGATTCATTTGAGGAGCTTATAAAAAATCCTGAAAATGTTGTTTCAGGTGTGGAATTAAGTACGATGGATAATACTATTGCAATTGAGGAGTTGTTCCATTCTGACTTTATGACAGAGGGACTGTTGAATAATATTCTCGGCGGTGTTGCTATTTACGCGTTTGATGGACATGAGAGCCTGAAGCTGATGAAAGCAAATGAATTTTATTA
The DNA here is from genome assembly GCA_910579415.1 of uncultured Clostridia bacterium. Lineage (GTDB taxonomy): Bacteria > Bacillota > Clostridia > UBA1381 > UBA1381 > Hominilimicola. Next base: position 35,120 of record CAJTUY010000012.1, read on the forward strand.
TGCCGCTATACATGAATATTCATCGGAAGATGTAAATTTATTGGATAATGTGTATCCTGATGATAAAAAAATGCTTCTTGATGCATTTAAAAGAGCAAAAGAAGCGGGAGCGCGTGGTACTGCCGTAAATACGCGTATTATTTGCGGAGAAAAAGAGCAGTGGTTCAGTATGCGGATATTTTTCCTTGCGGATAAAGAAGATTACGGAATGTATTATGCCTCAGTATCGGATTTCAGTGAACAGATGCGCGTGATGTCTGAGCTTGACCTCTCAAGAAGAGGTTTTGCGACTGCGCTTGAACTGATTGATGCCACAGTACTGGAATATGATTTTGACAGCAGGGCGCTTATTGTAAAAACAAAGCCGGGATTGGAAGAAGAATATCTGCTCGGTAAAAAATTAGAAAACGCTCTTCGTAATATTATAAGCAACGGTGTTGTACATGAAGATTCAATGAAAAATTTTGAAAATATGTGCAGACATCTGAAACAGAGTGATAAATCTATATCCTGCAAATTGAGCTTGTTGAATTATAACAAAGAGTTCAGAAATTGCAGTATAATGGCAAAGTCAGTAAGAAGTGAAGAAAAGCCTGTAAAGGCAATAATAATAGTAAAAGGTGTACAGGAGGAAGTAGTATAGAATGTATGTTGGAATAGATTTGGGAGGGACCAATATTGCGGTAGGAGCGGTGTCTGATGAAGGTAAGCTTTTAAAAAAAGCGTCGCTTCCTACGCTTGCGGGGCGAAGCTATAAGGAAATTGCGGCAGATATGGCGGATTTATGCAGACAGGTTACAGATGGTATCGGCGGTATAGAGGCGGTAAAGGCGATTGGTATTGGCAGTCCGGGAGCTGTTGACAGCGAAAACGGAGTGGTTGTATTTGCTGGTAATCTGAGCTTAAATAACGCGCCGCTCGCTGATGAGGTCAAGAAGTATTTTAACATTCCGGTGCATATGGAAAATGACGCAAACGCTGCGGCGTACGGAGAATATATTGCCTGTAATGTAGATGCTGACAGCTTTGTTTTTGTCACTTTGGGTACAGGCGTCGGCGGCGGAATTATTATCAATAAAAAAATTTACAGCGGCTTTAACGGGATAGGCGCAGAGATAGGTCATATGACGCTCGAAATGAACGGAAAGGAATGTAATTGCGGAAACAGAGGCTGTTATGAAAAGTATGCGTCGGTAACGGCGCTTATAGAGCAGACAAAGCAGGCAATTGAGAAAAATCCTGCTTCTGTCATGAGTGACTGGGTACAGGAAAACGGACATGTAAGCGGCAGAACCGCGTTTGAGTGCGCCTTAAATGGTGACAGCGCAGCTGTTGAAGTGCGTGATACATATATAAGATATGTTGCTGAGGGAATAGTCAGCGTAGTGAATATATTCCAGCCTGAACTTGTTGTAATCGGAGGAGGAATAAGCAAGGAAGGCGATATTCTGCTTAATCCGATAAAAGAATTTGTGGCAAAACGCGAATTTAATAAGCACATGAAAAAAACCGATATACAAATAGCGCGTCTGTTTAATGATGCCGGAATTATCGGAGCGGCAATGGCGGCGAAGGCGAATTTAGAATGATTTTAAGAGAGAAAGAGAGAGGGGCAGTATGAAAAAACGTATTATAGCAATGGTTATATCAGTGATAATGGTTGTATCACTGATGTCTTCGGCAATGGCGGCAGACAGCGAAAATGCGGTAGTAAGATTAAATCCTGCCAATGCTTCACCGTTCAACGGCGGAATATTTCAGGGTTGGGGTACAAGTATGGGCTGGTGGGGTAACCGTATAGGTTACAGTGATAAGCTGGCTCAGGATGCGGCTGAACTTTTTTACAGTGAAAACGGTCTTAGTCTTGATATTGTCAGATATAATGTCGGGGGCGGTGATGACCCTGCACATAACCATGTTACGCGTTCGGACTCAAAAATGCCTTGCTTTTTGAATGAGGATGGTACGTACGACTGGGAGGCTGATCATAATCAGGTCAATGTACTTAAAAGAATAAAAGCTGAAAATCCCGATGTTCATATAGAAGGTTATACAAATTCACCACCCTGGTTTATGACAAACAGCAAATGCTCGGGAGGAGGCGTTAATTCGGGTGAAAATCTTGACCCGTCAAAATATGCTGACTTTGCAAAATTTCTGGCTGATGTCGCGGAACATTTTGAGGAGGCCGGTTTGAAATTTAACAGCTATTCTCCGATGAATGAACCAAGCACACAGACAAATTACTGGGGAGCAAACAGTGTGAAGCAGGAGGGCAATCATGTCGCACCGGGTGAACACCAGTCGGGAGTAATAAATGCCGTAAGCGATGAATTTGATAAACGCGGTATTGACACTTTGGTAGTCGGGCTTGATGAAACAAGCATAGATTATTCAATCACTTCATTTAAAGCCCTGAATGACAAGGCTAAGTCAAATCTTGACAGACTTGACACACATTCTTATGGCGGTTCAAAAAGAGCCGAGCTGAAGCAGACTGCGATTGATGCAGGTAAAAACCTTTGGATGAGTGAGGTTGATCATGGAGGTACGGCAGGTACAAATTCGGGCAATATGGGTATGGCGTTCGACCTTGCAAACTATATACTGAATGATGTGAACGGTATGCAGCCTTCTGCGTGGGTGCTGTGGGATATTCTTGATTTCCATAAGGACAGTAGCTTTACTGACCCGAATGGGAATAAGACAGAAGCGAATAATGCGCTGAACCAAAACGGCGGATTGTGGGGTGTCGGAATGGTAAATCATGACACTGAGCAAATTGAACTTACACAAAAGTATTATGCGTACGGTCAGTTTACCAAATACATTAAACCGGGAATGACGATAATTTCTTCGGCGCCGAATACGCTTGCTGCATATAATAAATCAACAGGCGATATAGCGATTGTAGCAGTTAATTCATCTGATAAAGACGTAACGACAGAATTTGACCTTCGCGCCTTTGTAAATACAGGAAGCAGCGCAAAGGTAATAAGAACGAGCGGCGCATTTGACGGCGGTGAGCATTGGGCGGAGCTTCCCGATATAGCAATTGAAGGAAAGAAATTTACAACGGCTCTGAAGGGGAATTCAATTACTACCTTTGTAATTGAAAACGACGATGTAATACAGCCGGTTATTGATACATTTGAAGCAACAAGTGAGGGACTTACATATTCCTATACTGCGCCTAACTTTACAAACGCTCATCAGTATTTTGTGGTATATGACAGTAATGGTGTTTTAAAGACAGTTAAAATAGATAAGCCCTCCGGAACTATTGAGGGTGATTTCACAGGCTGTACGGGGAAAGTGTTTGTATGGAACGGTATGGCGCCTGCAAGCATAAATTATATGGCGATTGAAGGAGCTTCAAAAGCAGTTGTGGGAAATACATATAATTACAGAGCGGTAATAGGACCTGAAGCTGTGGAAACTCCGATAACGTGGAGTGTTTCTGATGAAAGCGTTGCTTCGGTTGATGCAGACGGTAAGCTTACTCCGATTGGAGATGCGGATATAGTTCTTACGGCAACGGCGGAAGAGTTGGGAATTTCAACTTCAATGGACGTAACTGTTTTTGACCCGCAGAAGCATTACGCGGATAAATATAAAGATACGAATTATGAATTTGTAAGTAATATATCTGAAGCGACCAACGATTTTGAAGAGGATAAGGGAAGCTTTGTAACAAGCGGTTCCGCAATGCTTACATCAGACGGAGGCAATCCTGCGGAAAAGGTGCTTGGAGTACAGGCGAATTACAGTAATAAAGACGGTAAGGCAGAAACAGGTTCAGCAGTGCTGACACCTGCTGCCGGATGGACGTGTGAGGAAAATCAGATTATAAATATCGCATTTGATATATACTGTTCTAATTCTGGAGGTACGGCAGGCTTTACCGTATACGGAGATGAAGATAAAGAACTGGTAAAAATGACCGTACATGACTGGGATAAGTATACTATGACGGTCGCGGGAACTGCAACAGAGGAAGCTGACGGGGCAAAAAAATACCTTAGAAACGGTGTAAATGATAAGATGCCGAATCAGCTTATTAAAAACGGTGGCCATGTTGAAATATATTATATGCCGTCTTCGGGAGATATAACTGTAACGGTAAAAGGTATTTCAAACAGTTATGAACAAAAAACATATACAGGTAACATAACGGGAAACAGTTCGGTTTCAAAGATTGGTTTTGAAGCGAATTATACAACTTGGTCAAAGCCTATGTATGTAGATAATCTTTTGACGAATATAATAACATCAAAATAAAGCTTGGGGGCTGCTCGCGGAGCAGTCCCTTTTTCGACAGATTGTGCATTATTACATTGATGTTAAGGGTATATTATATTTAGAAGTCAGCTATTAAAAAATGTAAAAAGTTGTGGTAGAATAGGTATTGTAACAAAAAAGTGTAATGCTTCGTATTATATGACAGAATATTAGTATAATGCGAGGTGTTTAAAAAGTGGGCAAACTTGTTATAGACGGCGGTGAAAGAATAAGCGGTGAAATCTGTGTGCAGGGGGCTAAAAATGCGGTGCTTCCGATACTTGCCGCCACAGTTATGGCTGACGGTATAAGCGTCATTCAGAATTGTCCAAAACTAAGAGATGTTGATAAAACAACTCTTGTACTTGAAAGACTTGGCAGCAAGGTTGTGCGTGACGGAAATACCGTAACGGTGGATACGCGTGATATGTATGACTGTGAAATATGCGAGGACCTTATGCGCGAGATGCGCTCATCTATTATATTTCTGGGCGCGATTATTTCACGCTGTAAAAAAGCGGTAGTGAGCATGCCGGGCGGCTGTCCGATAGGTTTAAGACCTATTGACCTTCATCTGAAGGCTCTGCGTCAGATGGGTGTGGAGATACGTGAGGAACACGGGTACATAAAATGCTATGCTTCAAAGCTTACAGGAGGAAATATACATCTTGATTTTCCTAGTGTGGGCGCAACAGAAAATATTATGCTTGCGGCGGTATGTGCGGACGGAACAACGACAATTTCCAACGCTGCTCGTGAACCTGAAATTGTAGATTTGGGTAATTTTCTGAATAAAATGGGCGCACGGGTAAGCGGTGTAGGCACAAGCGTAATTACAATTGAGGGTGTAAAAAAGCTTCAGAGCGTTGAATATACAATAATGCCTGACAGAATTGTTGCTGCTACATATCTTGCCGCATCAGCAATCACGGGCGGCGAAATTTGTCTTACCAAAGTTAATCCGCAGGATATGGGAGCTATGCTGCATGTTCTGTCAGAAATGGGAGTAAGGCTGCGCTGTGAAAAAGACAGGATTACACAGCTTGCGCCAAAACGTCTGAAAAGTATACATACTGTAAGGACTATGCCATATCCCGGATTTCCTACCGATATTCAGTCGCCTTTTATGTCGCTTGCTGCAATGGCTAAGGGAACGAGTGTATTTATTGAAAATATATTTGAGAACAGATTTCAGCATGTCGATGAGCTAACAAGAATGGGCGCGGATATAAAAGTAGAAGGACGGAGCGCGGTAGTCAGGGGAGTGAATTCTCTCGAGGGCGCAAATGTGGTAGCGCGTGAGCTTCGCGGGGGCGCAGCACTTGTAGTGGCGGCTCTTGCCGCGTCCGGAACAACGGTGATTACAGGAACAGAATTTATAGACAGAGGCTATGAAAATATCGAGAAATATCTGTCTGACTGCGGAGCTAAAATAAGACGCGGATAAAACGTGCGGAAAGGAAAAATATGTCGGATAATAATCGTAATATACGGCTTGTAAAAGCCGGCGGCAGACGCGTTACGCGTACTGTGGCGGAAGATGAAAAAAATAAGCGTACACCTAATATGACAAAGCCGGAAACAAAGCTGCAAAGGCGGGTGCGCTATCAAAAACGTCAGAAACAAAGACGGCTTAAGATGCAGCGCATACGCGCGCTTGTAATTTTAATCTTAGTTATGATAACGGTGACAGTTATACTGTTCATGACACCTGTTTTTAATATACGCTCAGTTACGGTAGAGGGTAATATAATTGTAACAGCGGAGGAATTTCAGGAAATGCTGAAACCCCTTGTGGGAGAAAATCTGTTCAGAACGGGCAGCGGTAAAATTGAAAAAATGCTTAAAGTTAATCCGTATATAGACGGAGTGAATGTGCAGAAAAAGGCAATTCCTCCAACAGTTCATGTGACTGTAAGTGAATATGCGCCTGCCGCTATATTGCGCGCAGAGGGAAAGACGCTTCTTGTAAGCAGTCATCTGAATGTACTTTCTGACAGCGGCGATACAGAGGCGGCGGTGCCTGTGGTAACAGGATTCAGCGTAAGTGAGGGAGAAGCGGGCGGCATTATAAAGAGCGATGAAACGGAAAAACGCGATATTGTCCTGACAGCTCTTACCACGCTTGAAAAAACTGGCGTTCTTGATAAGGTAATAGAGATAGATATAAGCGATACAACGAATATTACAATGAATTATGATAACAGGCTTACTGTAAAATGTGGAACACAGCTTGATTTGGAGCGTAAACTGCGTCTTTTCAGGGAAACTGTAATGAACAATTATTTTGCCGATAATGTACGTGGGACAATTGAATTTACAGAGAGCGGAAAGGCGGTGTATACACCATAAAGGCAATATGCACAAAAATAAGCAAAAAAATCTGAATAATATTGTGTACAATTATTCGCCCTTTTACAGACTTTATTGGAAAAAACTATTGAATAACTTGCAAAAACATAGTAAAATAATATATATGCGGAGATTTCCCTGCTGTCATATGTGGGGTGAACTACGAAGGAGGATATTTAGATGAGTGCAATGCCTATCGATTTAGAGGAAAATACAACAATAGACGGTGCAAGAATTAAAGTTATCGGCGTCGGCGGCGGCGGCAATAATGCTGTTGACCGTATGATTGAAGCCGGTGTTACAAAAGCTGAATTTATATGTGTGAACACGGATTCGCAGCAGCTTGCAAATGTAAAAGCGCCTACTGTACTTCAGATTGGAGGAAAGCTTACGAACGGTCTTGGTGCCGGCGCAAAGCCTGAAATAGGAAGACAGGCGGCTGAGGAGACAAAGGACGAGATTAAGAACATAGTAAAGGACACCGAAATGGTGTTTGTAACCGCAGGTATGGGCGGCGGTACCGGCACAGGCGCAGCGCCTATTATAGCTGAAGCTGCTAAGTCGCTGGGTGTTTTAACTGTTGCAGTTGTAACAAAGCCTTTCTTCTTTGAAGGTCCTCAGAGAATGAGAAATGCTGAGGAGGGTATCAAGAACCTTGCAGAGAAGGTTGATGCAATAGTTACAATTCCTAATGACCTGTTACTTAAAATCGCAGATAAGAAGGTAACTATTAAAGATTCCTTCAAGCTTGCGGATGATGTGCTTCGTCAGGGAGTGCAGGGAATTATCGAAGTAATTACACAGCGAGGTATTATGAACTGTGATTTTGCTGACGTAAGAACCATTATGAAGGACAGCGGTGTCGCTCATATGGGTATTGGTATCGGCAAGGGAGAAAATGCGGCTTCTGATGCTGTACGCGCTGCTATTGAAAGTCCGTTGCTTGAAACAAGTATTGAGGGCGCAGAAAACGTGCTTCTTAATATTACGGGTGGAAGCGAATTCTCACTTGTTGATATGGGTGAGGTTTCAAGTATTGTACGCGATATGGTTTCAGAGGAAGCTAATATTATCGTTGGTACGGCTATGGATGATAATCTTAAAGATGAAATTAAGGTTACGCTTATTGCAACAGGTCTTGACGGCTCTGTTAAGAGAGGAAAGCAGGGCGAAGGCGAGCTGAAAAGACTTACTCCGAAATTTGCCGGCGGAAACGGTGTCGGCGGAGGAAGAAATGCTCATACATCATCTGATTTGGATGATAACTCCATATTTAACAGAAAGTTAAAGCCGGGTATGAGTAATATTGATGTTCCTGATTTCTTTAAACCGGGAAGATAATAAAGAAAATTACAGCGTATGGGTATAACCTGCGCTGTTTTTTTATTTATTAACACAAAATTGTTTTATATTGACAATTTACCATGAATAAGGTACAATGATATTATAGAAAATATACAATAAAGGGAGGAATTAAAATGAATTTAGAAATGCTTCACCCTGCTGACCAGCTTGTTATGTTTATGGAAAGAATATATGGCTATGGTATGACCACTACTTCGGGCGGAAATCTTTCTATTCTTGATGATAACGGCGATATATGGATAACACCGGGTTCAATAGATAAAGGTTCTCTTACGAGAAATGATATGGTTCGCATTAAGCCTGACGGAGAAATAATCGGAAATCATAAACCGTCCAGTGAGTATCCGTTTCATAGGCATATTTACAAAACACGTCCTGATATAAAAGCGGTGCTTCATGCGCATCCGCCTGCACTCGTTGCATTTTCGATAGTCCGCAAGCTTCCTGATACAAGTCTGATACCTAATGTGAAGTTTTCATGCGGTGAAATCGGAATGGCGAAGTACGGACTTCCGGGAAGTACGGATTTAGGCGATAAAATAAGTGCAGAATTTGAAAAGGGGTTTAATACAGTCATTTTGGAAAATCATGGCGTAGTAATCGGTGCAAAGACTATGTTTGACGCGTTTAAATCTTTTGAAACGCTTGATTTCAGCGCACGGCTGGAAATTGATGCTAATAATATAGGAACTCCGAAGCCGTTGAGTTCGGAGCAGATTGACTGGTATAAATCGCGTCAGAACGTATCAATGGACGAGTTTGTCGCGCATAATATTACGAGCGCTGAAAAGGAAGCTCGACGGGAGATATGCAAGCTTATAAAACGCGCGTATAATCAACAGTTGTTTACAAGTACTCAGGGTACTTTTTCACAGCGAATTGATGATAACAGTTTTATAATTACTCCAACCGGCTCCGACAGGAAGTATCTTGAGCCTGAGGATATTGTGAAAATAAGCGGTGATTTAAAGGAACTGGGTAAAATACCTTCAAAGAGCGTTGAACTTCACAGGGAAATTTATAAACAGCATCCGCATATTAACTCGATTATAATTGCGCATCCGCCATGCATAATGGCATTTGCAGTTACTGACGAGCCTCTTGATTCGCGTACAATTCCCGAAAGCTATATACTGATGAGAAATATTCCCAAACTGGAATTTGGCTCAAACTATTTAAAGCCGAAGGAAACAGCGGCAGTATTTGAGGAAAATACACCGATTGCAATAATAAAGAATGACTGTGTAATTGTAACAGGTACGGGACTGCTTAATGCATTTGACCGTCTTGAGGTTGCTGAATACAGCGCAAGAGCCATAATATCCGCAAAGGATTTAGGCGAGGTTTTTGCAATCAGTGATGATGAAATAAGTGATATAAAGAAAGCTTTTAACTTGGCTGAATAGAGAAAGGATAAGAATATGAAAAAGAAAAGTATAATTATAATCGTAATAGCGGTAATAGTAGTAATAATAGCGGCGCTTGCAGGTTCGTATAACAGTCTGGTAAAGCTTGAAACTAACACTGACACACAGTTTGCCAATGTACAGGTGCAGCTTCAAAGACGTTCAGATTTAATACCTAATCTTGTGAATACAGTCAAGGGATATGCGGCACACGAAACAGAGGTGTTTACTGCCGTTTCGGATGCAAGAGCAAAGCTTGCCGGAGCGAGTACGGTTGAAGAGATAAACACGGCGGAGGGACAGATGAATTCTGCGCTAAGCCGATTGCTTGCTATTTCAGAGGCATATCCGGAGTTAAAGGCTAATGAGAATTTCCTTTCACTGCAAGACGAGCTTGCAGGCACGGAAAACCGTATAGGCGTTGCGCGAAAGGATTATAACGACGCAGTGCAGTCCTACAATGTAAAAATACGTTCATTCCCGACAAACATACTTGCGGGGATGTTCGGTTTTGAGAAGAAGGAGCAGTTTACAGCTGACGAGAGCGCGCAGTCTGTTCCTCAAGTTAACTTTTAATTATGAAAAGAACGATTAGATATACGGCGTTTTTCACGTTTTTGCTTGTGCTTACGCTTAATTTGTGCGCGTATGCAAAAACAGAGGTGCCAAATCCGACAGATAGATTTTTTATAAACGACTATGCAAACGTTATAGACGCTGAAACAGAAAATTATATTTTTGAAAAGGGTAAAGATTATAACGGAAACGGCGGACCTCAGGTTGTTGTGCTTACTCTTAATGATATTGGCTTGTCAAGTATTGAGGATTTCAGTATAGAAACAGCGCGTAAATGGGGTATAGGCAGTAAGGATGCTGATAACGGCGTCCTTGTTCTGCTTGTCACAGACAGCAGAGATATTCGTATAGAGGTCGGTTATGGACTGGAAGGAGTTTTGAATGACGGTAAATGCGGACGCTTTATAAGAAATGCTGTTCCATTACTGAGCGCAGGTGATTACAGCGGCGGCATACGCAAAATTTATGATGATATTATAAATGAACTTGAAGAACCTACGCCTGACGAAGATGAGGATGATGCAGGAGCGATTGTAATACCGATTTTTATATTGCTGCTTGTTATAGTCTTTTCGATTATTAACCGACGCAGCGGACACGGCGGAGGTCATTATCGCGGCGGAAGATTTATGGGCGGCGGTTTTTATGGTGGTTTTGGCGGAAACAGCGGCGGTTTCGGAGGCGGCTTCGGTGGATTTTCAGGCGGAGGCGGCGGCTTTGGCGGAGGCGGCGCAAGCGGTAAGTTTTAGCCGAAAAGAAAAAAATTGAAAAAATTTTAAAATAAATGCAACCTTTTGGCAATTTGAAACGTGTTATAAGTAGAAAGGTAAATTTACTTGATACTTTAATACAGAAGGGAGTCAATAAACTATGAAAAAATTAGTATCAATTATTTCGGCTTTAACTATTGCCGCATCGTTGTGTGCGCCTGTTCTTGCCGAAAACGAAAAGTGTGCTGGCAGGTGTAAAAGAACGTGTTGAAATTCCTGCCGAATGTACGGAATTTTCAAGCGGCAGTCGTTCCGCATACGGAATTACGACTTATAATTTCTCGTGGTCTACGAAAGATGCCACAGAGTACAAATATGTAGATGTATCGTGCCTTGAAGACGGAACGATAACTTCATATTCAACTGTTGATAAAAGCAGTTCCGGCGCACCCAAGATACCACAGCTTTCACAGGCTGACGCAAAAGACATGGCAGAGGATTTTGTAAAGAAGATAAATCCCGATTTCCCATATGAGCTGAAATTGAACGATAGCTTTAACGGCAGTATTTTCAGTGATTCGTACAGATTTAGCATAGATATATACGTAAACGGTATTTTGCTTGAAGATGCTGACGGAAGCGTATCCGTAAACAGTGAAACTGGAAAAGTAACACACTGTTATATGAATTATACGCCTGCCGAGTTTCCGGCTGTTGACAGTGCAATAAGCGTTGACGACGCAAAAAAAGCGTATAGTGAAAAGCTGGGCTTGAAGCTTGTTTATAAGGTATATACAGACAATGAGAACAATGAAAAAGCATATCCTGCATACGTTCAGAAAAATATGAACAACACATATATCAATGCGCTTACAGGCGATGTAATAACACTTCAGAACGGTGAAAACGGTTCTAGAAATGCAACGGTTGCCGGCGGTGCAATGAAGGAAATGTCAACCGCTGATGACGCTGGCTTTACTCCGCAGGAGATATCGGAACTGGAAAATATTAAGGGACTTATTTCAAAAGAAAACGCTGAAAAACAACTCAGAACAAATAAGACGCTTGATATTCCTTCTGATTTAAATGTAAGATATATAAATCTCGCAAAAGCATATAACAGAGATGAATATTCATACAATATATCACTGTACAGCGATGATGTAAATGTACATGCAAGCATGGACGCCAAAACAGGTGAGATTTTAAGTTATGAACGCTACGGCACAGATAAGGATGATAAGAATACACAGAATGATGAGGCTTTAAAATCGCTTGCAGGCAATAAGGCGGATGAATATGAGTATGATAAGGATAGCGAATGTTATCAGAGATATGTAAACGGTGTTCCCGTAACAGGTGATACGGTTGCATTGAGATATTCGGACGGTGTGCTTACAGGCTATTATATTTCATATGCAAAAGCTGATTTCCCGTCAGTTGATAATGTAATAAGTATTTCAGATGCTGAAAAGACTATGTTTGATAAGAATGGTTACAGTATTTCATATGTATTAAATTATGAGGATAATAAACTTGCAGCTGTTCCGGTATATGTACATAAGGACATCAATATCAATGCACTTACAGGCAAGCTTGTTACATATAATAATGAGGAAATAACAGGCAGTGAAGGTAAGATTGAGTATTCTGATATAGACGGTCATTATGCAAAGGAAATTATTGAAACACTTGCGTATTACGGAATAGGTTTTGACGGCGGTGCATTTAAGCCTGATGAGAAGATAACTCAGAAGGATTATATCGCGCTTCTTACAACACTTAATCAAAGCCCGATAGTAATAATGGGAACAGACAGCGCACAGTATAGC
>CAJTUY010000013.1:0-7315 GCA_910579415.1 uncultured Clostridia bacterium
GTGCATTGTTTGATTACGGATTTAGAATAGGTTTAAATTGAGGTGACAAATTATGAACACAGAAATGGCATACTTATTAGGTATGATTGCCGGCAATGGAGAAATACATAGAGGGGATACGGAAACTTCTATATCAATTGAAATTCCGCATAAAAAATTAAAAACAGAAGATTTTCATGATATTGCTTTGTATGTAAAAGCAAGTATAAGTGATATCAGAAATATCTTAGAACCATTACTGGGTTCGGATTTATGCTTCATTCAGAATAAGGCAGAAACTATAATTTCTTTTGTAAAAAAGAATACAGAGTATATCATTAGAGAAATATTACGATATATTGGTAGTGCTGTATCTCACAATAATATGAGAGTGCATGAGGACGTATTTTGTTTTACAAACGATGAAAAGAAACAATTTTTGCGCGGCTTTGCTGATGTTACAGGCTATATTAGAAGAAGTAATTATTTCTTTGATAAATATATGCATAGGGTTTATTTAGAAGTACCACATAATTGGGAAATGGTAATAGATATTTGTAATATTCTAAAGGATCTTGATATTCCTGTTCAAAATATTGATTGGGCACACCCTAATATGCGTGACGGAAATGCTATAAAATACAATAATGGGAACTATAATTTCTGGAAAAAAGAACATCAGATAAAAATATGGGCTAATGAATTTTTGCCAATTGGTTTTGGTGTTATACATAAACAACAGGCTTTAGAAATGTATTCAGATGAATTAATATCAGGATTAAAGAGAAAAAATATTGATGTTGAAAAGAAAACCCATATATTTTATTGGGAAGGAGCATTGAAAAGAAAGATCAAGCCAAATCACCCCGCTGAAAACGATTCTTCATTACCCAATGAAATTAAGGGAAAACATTTTGATTCATGGAAAGAAATAGCAGAGGAAATGGGATATGGTAAATAATAAAAATGTAGCAAGTGAGTTTGAATTATATACTCCCATGCTCTTGTGGCTACAAAAATATCTTGAGGATAAATACAAAAATTCTGAAATTATTACTGTAGACACGCATTCAATTAATCTTGATAAAGCTCTATTTGAGTTAGGTATAACCAATAATTTAGCGGTGGGCTTAGATATACAAATAGATGTATTAGGTGTTGTAAAACAAAATGACAATAGTAAGCTATTCTTTATAGAGGCAAAAAAGACAGGATTAACATTAAGAGATTTGGGACAATTATGGGCGTATTGCAGATTAATTAATCCCGAAGAAGCTTTTTTATTTACATCTAAAGATCTAGGTTCATTGGACAAAATTTTAAATATTTTAAAAAGAGAAGACTTGCTAGATTTCGGTGACGGCAAAAAAATAAAGAAAATGAAAGTTGGAGTTTGGAATATTAATGCTACTGCTCCTGAACAGAGTACAATTATTCCCAAAATGTAAATGGCATACATAGTAAACAATCTAATAAAAGGCGTGTTTATAAAAGAAGCAAAAACAAGGTTTTTGTGTGAGGTTAAAGTAAATAATGAAATAGTGCTTTGCTATGTCCCTATTTCTTGCAAATTAAGTAATTTGATTGAGTTAAAAGAAAATGAAGTTCTTTTATCATTAAATAATAAAAATGCTAAAACGAAATATACTTTATTTGCGATTAAACATAACAAAACTTATATTATGGTTAATACAGGAATTGCAAATAGATTAATATATAATTACTATCTTGAAAACAAGCCCGAAATTGAACTAAAATCCGAGTGTTTTGTTGAAAATTATAAATGTGATTTCTATAACGAAGAAGATAATCTTATTATAGAAGTTAAAAGTATTATTTCGATGAATACGATTATAACATTGCCAAATATGAATACACAAAGAGCGGTAGAGCAATTAAAAAAAATTAAACATTTAATTAGAAAAGGATATAAAATAGAATATTACTTTCTTGTATTAAGCGAAAAACCGACTAATATTTTTATTGAAAGAAAAAGTGTATATGGCAAACTTTTGTATGAATGTATGAAAAAAGGTATGAATATTATTTGTTTTCATACTTCAGTTATAGGCAATCAATTATATTTGTCAAAAGAACAAGGCATAACCTTTGTATAAAGATTCGTTAAATACCTTAGAACATGGAAGGTTAAAAGTCATTTTGAAGGATTTAATTATATTATCTTGCAGATTTGATACTCTGCTAGATATGGTTTTGTATAGTTTTGACTATGTCATTATTCTGTTATATTCTTAATTGACTGAGAATTTTCAACGTGGGCATTTAGAAGTCGATTTTTAAGGTGTCGAATATAACTATACGCACCCTTAAATTTAAGGCATTTTTGGTTCTCAAAGAGTGAGTATTTATACGGTTTTCAAAGCCTAAAATTTCTACAAAATGATTACAATACCGTGACACATACAAGAAAAAAGCAAATCGTTTCAGATGAAGCGATTTGCTTTTTCTAATCCTGTTTGACAGACAATCTACTTTACTGTCTTAACAGTGTCCGTTATAAGGGGATTTTTTACTGCATATTATTCATACGCTCTCTGATATAACTTTCAAGATAATCTGTTGTCTTATCAATGCCAAGCTTACTGCTGTTAATTGAAATATCATAATTTCGCGAATCGCCCCATTTACCTGTACAGTAATAATTATGATATTCTTTTCTCTTTTTGTCGTGACGGTGCATTACTGATTCTGCTTCCTGTGCGGAAATTTTACGTATTGCCGACACGCGCTCAATCTTTTTATCCCTGTCCGCAAGAACAAAAACAGTAATCAGCCCCTTATACTCCTTTAAAATTGCTTCGCTGCATCGTCCTACGACAACAAACGACTTACCTTCTTTAGCCTTTCTCTGCAAATACTCAAACTGAATATTTGCAATATTCTCCTCCGGTGAATTGCTGTAACCCCGTACATTACGTGAGATGAAGCGTTTTTTCGGTACTTCGTCATACTTTTCCAGCTGTGTATGGTCAAGGTTCTTTTCAACTGCAATTTCACGCAGCAAATTGACATCATACATACTTAAGCCAAATCTCTTTGAAAGTTTTTCCGCAATTTCATGACCGCCGCTTCCGAATTCACGTCCGATAGAAATAATTACCTGCATAGTTTCTCCTTTCTCAAACAAATCAGCAATATCTTACAAATATATAAACCGTTGATACCGCAAGAACAAGCACCGTTGCCGGAACCGCAGTTTTGCAATATCTTCCCCAACCTACGGGATAGCCTTCTTTAGCCGCAACAGACGTCCCGACAACATTCGCCGAAGCGCCAATCGGAGTTGCGCTGCCTCCTATATCGGTACCCATACTAAGCGCCCATGCAAGCACTTTTAAATCCACGCCCGGCACTGTCTGCGCCAGTGAGCTTATAACCGGTATCATTGTAGCCGCAAACGGAATATTATCTACAAATGCGCTTGCTATGCCGGATACCCATATAATAATCGCAATCATAAGCATCAGATTTCCACCACTTATATTGCCTATAAATCCTGCTACAAGCTTTAATATTCCCGTCTGCTCCAGTCCGCCTACAACCACAAACAATCCTACAAAGAACAACAGCGTTTTGTAGTCAACTTTTTTCAATATTTCGCTCGTATGCTTGGCAGATGTAAGCACTGTTATTATTGCAATAAACAATCCGATAAATGCTACCGTAAGTCCGGTCTGCGCATGCGTTATCAGCATTATTACGGCAACAATAAAAATAAGTGTGCTTATAATAAAGCTTCTCTTGTCTGTAATGGCTTCCTCAGGCTTGGGCAGCGCAGAAATATCAATAATATTATCAGCGCTCTTCTTAAGCTCTTTTCTGAATACCAGATAGAAATACACAACCACAAATACAAGCGCAATAAGAGCTATAAGACCTGTATTTGTAATAAAATCGCCAAATGAATATCCGAGTGATGTGCCTATAATAATATTAGGCGGGTCACCGCACATTGTCGCGCTTCCTCCGAGATTAGCACAAAATATCTCCGAGAGTATCATCGGTATCGGATTAAACTTTAAAAGCTGTGCCAGCTCCACAGTAACCGCCGCTAAAAACAATATAACCGTAATAGAATCTATAAACATTGCCAGCACTGCCGACATGACCATAAATGTAATAAACAGAGGTGTCGTTTTATAATTAACAACCTTCGCCAGACGCATACAAAGCCACCTGAAAAAGCCTGCCTTTGCCATACCCTCAACCATTATCATCATTCCTGCGATAAAAATTATCGTTGCCCAGTTAATTCCGCTCGTTTCCTCTGCCGCTTCACCTGCACTGTACCAAAAGCCAAGTGTGAAAATATTGTGAATATTGAGCGTTTTTACAATTGCCCCCATGCTGTGCATACATACTCCGAACACCAATACCAATGTGAGAAGACCGCACACAAGCGTTATTACATGACGTTCAAACCTTTCTGTAATAATCATTAAAAACATTATTACAAAAATTGCAACAGCTAAAATCTGTGCCGCTAACATATGTTTTATCCTCCTTATTTCTCATAAATTTCACTGCACGTTTTTCGCACCGCTATTTAGAATACCATATTTTTTATTATTTTTCAAGATAAAATTTACCTAAAAATCCACATGAAAAAACATACAAAAAAGGCATATCATCTTAAATGATATGCCAGCTCTGACAGCTGCTTATATAACAGCTCTACACGTGTATTGATTTATCATTAGGAATTTATATTAAAGCCCTAAAAGGGGCTGTAATTGTTTACCCTCAAACGCAGCTAAAATTGTATCCTGAAGCTTATCAAAATCGGCTACAAGAGAACATGGTTTATTGACACAGTCATCCTGATTAAACGGCAGGAAGTACATGTTTTTGCTGTTTAACAATGCTCCGATATTTTTAGCTGCTGTTCCCAGACCGTCATTTGTAGATACTGCAATAACAACAGGACGCTGATTTCTCAGATGCGCCTTTACCGCCATTGTAACTGAGGTATCGGCTATACCACCCGCTATTTTTGCGAGTGAATTACCCGTACAGGGAAGCACAACCAATAAATCCAGAAAGCCCTTAGGACCTATCGGTTCAGCATCCTTGACGGTATGTATAATATCATTGCCTGTTATATCTTTGACTTGTGTCTGAAAATCCTCTGCTGCTCCGAAACGCGTATCTGTATTATATGACATTTCACTCATAATCGGAATAATGTTTGCACCTGTCTGGGTAAGTGAATTTAACACTCCCAATGCTTTTTTAAAAGTGCAGAAGGAGCCGCACATAGCAAAACCAATCGTTTTATTTTCCCAATCCATTTTTTACACCCCCAATTCCTTTATTATATTCATAATCGTATCTTTGATTATTGCGCCTGAAGTCACCGGCGCAACCTTACCCGGCAGCGACAGCGCCCAGATTACTTTTACCCCTAAAATTTTTGCCGCTTCAAAATCAACTCCACCGGGCTTCGAGGCAAGGTCAATTATGAGAGCGTCATTTTTAACATTTTGAAGTGTTTCTCTGTCCAGAATAAGCGCCGGCACAGTATTAAAGATTATATCAAAATCACCGATACATTCTTTTAAATTATAAATATCAAGCGGTTCATAACCGTGTCCCTCAATCATTGCAAGGTCGGCATATTTACGCGCTTCCACATATGTCTGCGCACCAAGTCCAAACAGCATTTTTGACAGTATCTTTCCTATTTTTCCATAACCCAAAACAAGGCACTTGCTTCCGTGAATTGTAATAGGTGTTTCTGATATTGCAATCTCAATTGCGCCTTCAGCAGTCGGGACGGCGTTTTTTATCGAAAGTTCCTCACGCTTTAAATAGTCACGGTAAGCAATCTGATTATCCTCAAATGCTCTCTGTAAATTAGGCTGTATTTGACCTCCGAAAACTAAGGCTGAGGGATTTATTCCGTATAAAAATTCCTCGACAGTCATAGGATTTATCGCATATGGTGAATTTATAGTAGTACCGTCAAACGTGACGGGAACAGGAAGTATAACAATATCGGCGCTCAGCGCAAAATCCTTGTCACGGTCGAATTCGAGCGCGTCAAGCCGAATGTCCTTATCGAAGCCGTATAAAAAGACGTGATACCCTTCACGCTTTAAAAGACGTGCAAGAGTAAGCTGCCTTAAATCTCCGCCTATTACAGCAACGGTTTCAAACATAACGTATCCTCCTTATTTGGTTTCTTGCTTTATATAATATGAATACACCATAAATTGTGTTAAAGAAACAGTATCCTTAATAAAACTATGGACAAAACATCACAATTCATATATAATAAGTTTATTAAGTTCTAAATTTAAAGGGGATTATTTATGAAACGATTTATTACACTATTACTTTTGACTTTAACGCTTGTATTGCCGTTGTTTTCACTGGAAGTAACGGCTGAAACAAGAACAGAGGTATACACGAGATTTGTACAGGGGAATTTTAGCCATACGGGTGACGGTTCTGCGGAGTCGCCGTATAATCTTTTTGTTGACGCGCTGGACGCTGTGGCTGACGGCGGAACGATTTACATAATGAACGGCGGAGCGTTTATAAATGATACGAGTGACGCAATGCCTTTTGTAATAAATAAAAATATCACTATTTCTTCGTTGCCCGATACTGTGGAATATCCGGATTTAATTGTAAGAACTTCGGGAATGGTACTGGGTGCAGATGTTACGTTCAGAAATATAGTGCTTTCTTTCAGCAACCCCACACGTCCGATAGTATGCGCTAACGGATATTCGCTTGTTATGGATAACATATCATACAATCAATCCGCAAATAAAATCCATCTCGCAGGAGGAAGTATGCATAATGAAGATGGTATATTATTAAGTCCTGTACCGGGCGCAAACGGAAGTATTACCGTAAAAGGAAGTAAATCGTCGATTGGAAATATTTATGCGGGTAGTATAAACGGTGAATTTGATATGCCGGTAGATATATCGGTTTGCGATGTCGCAGGAGCTGATATAGGTAATATTTATGCCTCAGGCGCTGAGGAAGGGTACTATAACAGCGAAAATTTTTTGGACCCTGATAATAAGCCGGATGACCCCGTAGCTGATTATGTAAATTATCCTATGCTTGGAGATGTATCTGTAAATCTGAATAAAACCGGTCTTGAAGAGGTTTACGGAAATACAGGAGGTTTTAAAAATGCTTCTGTTTCGGTATCTACACGATATCTGTTTTCCGCTTCATTAAAAGATGTTTCTTCCGTTGAAGTGGAAAACGGTCATTTTGCTCCCAGAGAAATGAATAACGGTGCCGATTTAAAGATATGTGACGGGGCAACGTTTGATACAAGTAAGCTTAA
>CAJTUY010000013.1:7325-11316 GCA_910579415.1 uncultured Clostridia bacterium
AGAGGTAAATAACTTTACAGGCAGCGGTATACTTGTTCTTTCGGACAACGGCTGTTTGAATATTAAAGGACAATGCACAGGCGAAACAGCATTAAAAATAAACGGCGGAACACTTGAATATTCAGGTATAGCACAATATAACCATATGTATATAAAAACAGAGGGTGAGGGTATATTTACTTTTAATCCGTACCCTACTCAATCGGGTATGACTTTAGATAAATGTGACAGCGGATGGCGGACAAGTCAAAAGCCGGAAGTTGTAGTAGCGCTTAAATCCTTTGACATTTCTGATAAACTGATTTATACAACTGTTTCTGAGATAAACGGACTGAATGGAAGTAATTTGCCGCCTGTTCAGACGTCGGCGGAATTTACGGAGGACAGCAGATATGAAGATATCGGTATGATTCCGCTTGAATACAGTGTAACATATAAGGGTGAAACCTTTACAGTACCGTCAACTTCGCTTACAGATATAGACGGATACTACGAGGGTGATATTGAAGAATTAAATATGAACTTTGCGCCGATAGAGTCTGAAATAATCATTTCTAATATTTCCTCCTCGCTTGTACTCGGAAGGATATCGGAAGGAATTTATGAGATTAAAATTACTGCACCTACCATAGAGGGAAATATAACACGCTCGTTCGTTCTTGTTGTACGCGATACTATTCCTGAAACAAAAGAACAGTTTGATGTGACTTTTGAACAGGGCAAAGCTGATGTTATATTTACAAATACAGGTGAACAGACAATAGACAATGCGACTATGATACTTTGTGCTTATGATGATGGAATGATAAAAACAATAAAACCGTCTGATGATAAAATCACATTGAAAAGCGGAGAAACGCAGGTCGTTCATTTTGACATAGAAGGCATTGATTATAACAAATTAAAAATAATGGTATGGGATAGTCTTGAAAAAATGACTCCCATGTGCAATTATTACGAAAAAAAGTAGGGGATTCCCCTACTTTTTTAAAATACGCATTGCGTTTAGTACAGCGATTACCATAACCCCGACATCTCCGAATACGGCCTCCCACATACCGGCTATACCGAATGCGCCGAATATAAGAAACAAAGCCTTTACACCAAGTGCAAACACTATATTCTGAATAACAATCCGTTTGGTCGCTTTTGCAGTATACAAAGCTTGTGGAAGACTGTTCACATCATCATTCATAAGCACAATATCAGCAGCTTCAATCGCCGCATCAGAACCCAACGCACCCATTGCAATTCCCACGTCTGCGCGTGACAGTACAGGAGCGTCGTTTATGCCGTCACCTACAAAAGTACAGCTCCCCTGTATATCCTCCAGTGCTTTAACCTTCATATCAGGAAGCAGCTCTGCCTTATATTCATCAATTCCCAGTTCAGAAGCTACTGATTTCGCTGTCGCTTCATTATCGCCTGTCAGCATAACTGTTTTTCTGATACCTGCTTTTTTTATTTCACTGACCGCTTCTTTACATCCGTCCTTTATCTCATCACTGATAATAATAACACCTGCATACTTTTTATTCTTTGCTACATACACCTTTGTGCCTTCGCAGTCGGATGCGGCAAGCTTAATATTTTCCTTTTTCATAAGACGTTCACTGCCCGCGAGGATTTCAGCTCCACCGACAGTTGCACTGACCCCATGTCCGGCAATTTCCCTGTAATCGCTTACGGTATACTCACCGATTTCACCGCAGGCATTTTCAATGGAACGCGCTATCGGGTGGTTTGACATCGACTCGGCCTGAGCGGCAATTTTAAGCACATCTTCACTTGTAAATTCCTCTGACGGAATAACATCCGTCACTTTGAATACACCCTTTGTCAGAGTACCTGTTTTATCAAATACAATCGTATCTATTTTATTAAGTGCTTCAAGGTAATTACCCCCTTTTATAAGCACACCTTTTTTTGACGCGCTTCCTATACCGCCGAAAAATGTAAGAGGGATAGATATAACAAGCGCGCACGGACAGGAAATAACAAGAAATACGCAGCCGCGTCTAATCCACTCACCCCAAGCCGCGCCAAATATAAGCGGCGGAAAAACGGCAAGCATAAGTGCAAGAATAACTACTATGGGAGTATAATAACGAGAAAAGGTTGTAATAAAATTCTCGGTAGGCGCTTTTTTGCTTGCCGCATTTTCTACAAGGTCAATAATTTTTGATGCTGTCGATTCGTAAAATTCTTTTGTAACCTCTATTTTAAGTACACCGTCCACGTTAATACTTCCCGACAGTACCGTATCGCCGCTGCTTACAGAACGCGGAACAGACTCACCGGTAAGGGCAGACGTATCCAGCATGCTTACGCCGTCGGTTACCACACCATCAAGCGGCACTCTCTCCCCTGCCTTTACAATAATCATTTCACCTGCTTTTACTGTTTCCGCAGCGACCTCAATAATCTCATCACTTCGAATTACACGCGCCGAATCAGGACGTATATCCAGCAGAGAAGAAATGGACCTGCGCGAACGGTTTACTGCTAAATCTTCAAAAAATTCACCTATGCGATAGAACAGCATAACTGCAACCGCCTCAGGATATTCACCTATTGCAAACGCTCCCAGCGTTGATACAGTCATAAGAAAGTTTTCATCAAACACGCGCCCTTTTACTATATTTTTAGCAGCTTGTATAAGTACGCTTCCGCCTAAAATCAGATATGCGGTCACCAAAACCACAAGCGTTATATAACCGTTAATCGAAGTAAAATATGAAAGTATCAAACCAACCGCATACACTGCTGCTCCTGCGGCTATCGGCAGAATTTCACCTCTGCTTTCTTCATGTTCTTCCCTGTCCGCATCACCTGCTTTTTCCGATATTTTAATATCAGGCTCATAAGTATGAACAATTTTTTCTATTTCTGAATTTATATCGCCTTTATACGCTTCATCCAGTGTTATTGTAAGCGTCTGATTTATCAGATTAACCGCCGCTTCCTTTACAAAATCAAGATTAAGCGCCGCAGTTTCTATTTTAGCCGAACAGTGCGGACAGCTTAAACCTTTCAGTACAAATACCTTTTCCATTTTAACACATCCTTTTTAGTGATTTCTGTTAGGAACAAATGAACATATGTTCATTTGTTAATATTATATCATCTAAAATATAATATGTCAACAGTTTTTGAAAGAAGTTTTACACAAAAATTTCATCAAAACAACAAATTTCGCTTTGCGGCTTGATTTTTTTATAAAAATCTGTTAGAATATATATGTTTTTTGAATGAGCAAAAAACAAATGTAGTATGGTAGGAGGAAAAAATAATGGCACCACAACAAGGAACATTATTGTCTTACAGACCCGATATAAAGGTCTTGGACGCAACAATCCGCGACGGCGGACTGGTAAACAGCTTTTACTTCACAGATGAATTTGTGAAAAAGCTTTACGAAGCGAATGTAAAAGCAGGAGTAGATTACATGGAGTTCGGTTACAAGGCATCAAAAGAGCTTTTTAATGTAAACGACTTCGGCAAATGGAAGTTTTGCGACGAGGAAAGTATCAGGAGCATTGTAGGCAACAATGACACAAATATGAAAATATCGGTCATGGCAGATGTTGGCAGAACTGATTTGGAGAATGACATTCTCGACAAAAGCGAAAGCGTAATTGATTTAGTGCGTGTTGCTACTTATATCAACACAATCCCTGCGGCAATTGATATGGCAGAATACTGCAAGAAAAAGGGATATGAAACAAGTATCAATATCATGGCAATCTCCACTTCTAGCGACAAGGACATACGGCATGCGCTTGAGCTTATCGGTCAGAGCGACAGTGTGGATATGATTTATATTGTTGACAGTTATGGTTCAATGTATCCCGAACAGATAAGAGAAATGTCAGAAATGTATACTGAAATCGGCGAAAAATACGGCAAAACAATCGGTATACACGCGCATAATAATCAGCAAATGGCATTTGCAAACACAATTGAAGCCACCGCATTTGGCGTAAGTATG
>CAJTUY010000013.1:11414-47577 GCA_910579415.1 uncultured Clostridia bacterium
AATGGAGGCGCTTTTGGGATTTTTAAAAAATCCTAAGTATAAGCTTAACTACGCGCTTAGATTTGTGCAGGAGGAAATGCTGAAGCTCAAGGCTGAGGGACTGCAATGGGGGTATGATATACCATATCTTCTGACAGGCATTCTGAATGTACACCCTCGTGCGGCGATTGAATGTATTAAACAGAACAATACAAATTACACCGAATTCTATCAGGAATTATGGGATAAAGAATGTTAAATATACGAAATACTGCTGCTAAAATTGCAGCAGTATTTTTATTATCCTTTGCACGATACTGTCACCAATATATTATATGCCAATCAAAACTTCTCTTCACGAAAAAACACACACCCGAAGGTGTGTGTTTTGTATTTTTAATTAGTTGGTCATAGTTTCTACACTTACAGTTATATCATCTGTACCGTCGTTAAATGTGTACTCATAATCAGTAGTTTCTACACCAAGCTTTCCAAGCTCTGACGCTACTATTGCCGCCCAACAGTTAGCCGCGTTTACAGTTGAGTGCAGATAATTTTCATTAGTTCTCACAATGTTATACTTACCCTTCAACGCATCATTTGATGTAAAGCCTGCGCCATACTTTGCAAACAGGAAGTCGTAGCTCAGCTTTGACAAGTTGATATAATCTGCCCTAAGTTCATTTGCAGCCTCTGTCATAGTTGATGTCCATGCCACGCTTTCTGAATAATCATGAGCAGAAGCATTAGGCGATACGAGAACTACATTAACGCCCTTTGCTCTTGCCGCATTTGTCATATATCTTACACGGTCTTTAAGCTTATCCTCGCCAATTTTATGACCCTTGTCATTATATCCGCTTTCAAGAACCATATAATCGCCCGCCTGCGCGCTGCCAAGAATTCGTGTCAATTGAGTGTCTGCTATTCCGATTGAGTCAGCTCCGCTGTTTGCGATATTAACAACTTCCATATCATCTGCAATATAGTTCTTAAGCACCTGCCCCCAACCTGTCATTGTATCAGCATCTTCATAGTAATTAGCAACCAGTGAGTCACCCATTACATAGATTTTCGGAGTTCTTGTAACAATTGACGGTGATTTTACAAGCGTAAGCTTTGATATTGTAGAATCTGCCGCACTCTTACCTTTCACATAATCTCTTGTATTCATATTCGCATAGCCTTCACTTACAACAACATCATGCATTATATCGGTATACGGCGGTTTGCTTGCATACTGAAGCATGTTATTTACAACAAGCTGATTGTTTACATAGAGGTCAAATCTTGAACCCGAAGCTGTTACAGAAATATCATATGTTCCTGTTGGAACATTAAATGTACATCTGTCATCTGCTGATGCAATATCTGATGTCGCTTCATATACGGGAGCAACCTCAACCTTTGCAGGAACAACATCTGCTGTCAATTCCGGAATTGCAACTTTGTAATCTGCTGCCTGCTTAACCTCCTGTGCAAGCAAAGCACCGCTCTCTGAAGCAAGCGTTACCTGATAGCCTGTTATAGCTTCATCAATATCCTCATTAACAATATCTGAAATATCAATTTCTGTCATGCCTGCTGTGAAATCAACAACCTTAGAGAATGCTGCGATATCTACACGATAATTTTTCGTCACACTATCGGTCAATGTAAGCATAACCTCAACACTGCCTTCATTGTAGGCATTGAGTTTACCTGATTTTGCACCAACTGCCGCTACTACATCTTCACCCATTGTTACTTCCTGAGCTGTCTGCGGAGCTGCAATAGGCTTCATGCCTTCAAGTGAATCCCAAAGCATAACTGTTGAGCCGCCCTCAGCAGTAACAACTGTTGAATTACCTGTGATTGTTACAGGCTGTTTTGAAATCGACTTCAACACACCTTCTTCTTTAACAGTGCTTATTGCAACAGCATCACCTGTCTTCTCTGTTGTATCAAAGGTCACTTCAGTATCAAGCGAAGGTGTATTTTCAATTGACCATACAGGTGAGAAATATTCTGTTACATCATCATCATATTCATCTGTAATTCTGGTTACTCTAAGATGTTGTGTTGTATCAGGCTCCATAACTGCCGGAACTTCTACAATAGGTGTAAGGTTTGTTGAAAAATCGTGAACATTAACTTCCAATTCACCCTTCTTATCAGCATTAGCAGAACTTACAACCTTAATAATAAGCTTACCTGCCGGTACTGCGTCAGTTATTGAAAGCACACCATTTTCATCAATTGTAACACCTGATACTGCCTCACCGCTTTCATTTGCGACTGACCACTCATATACCTCGTCAGGAACCATAACAGCCGGCGCATACTTATATTCTCTTGTTACCGTTCTTCCCTTAATCTTTGCAAATTCCGTATCACCCGAAACTAATACAAAATTCGGATTTGGTCTGTAAGCGTTTATATTTGTAATATATGAACTTGTATATAATCTATACTTTCCTGCCTTCACTTTTACAATTTTAGAAGCATCTTCAATAAGTGTAAGAGATTTTGAAACATCGCCACACTTTGCAGTTATTGCCTTTGTTGTCTGGTCAATTACTATTTCAACCGTTTTCTCACCAATATAGCTGTCTGCAATCTTTACGCCCTCAGTATACTTTCCAACATCGCCGCTCTGGTTTAAATCCTTATTGCCTGACCAACCTGTAAACGCATATATACCACCATCATCGCCGTTTACCATCTGTAATCCGACAACAACTTTTCCGCTTTCATTAAGCAGTTGCCAAGTTATCTGACCTTCTTCCGCTTTGCTTGTGTCAAATGACAATGAAATTGTCGCTAATGACGGCATATCTATCGGCTGTATTGATATTTCTTTAACTCTGTCAGCCTGCTCAAGTCCAAGTTTACCCGAACCGTTTTCAAAATCTGCCTCATAATAAATATATTCAATATCAGGGTTTTCTACGAAATTCAGAGTTTCTTCAATCGTAGTTCCGCCTGCTGCCAAAGTCATTGTACCCTCTTTGGTTATATATCCTTGTTTCTCTATTTTGTATGAATAGTTGCCATAAGCAGCATTTACAACTGTCGCTGAACCTGCCGCGTCTGTATAAACTGTCTGAACATCGCCGCTATCAGGCATCAATGTTACTTTTGAATATGCGTTTGTTTTAATTATAATGTTCGCTACCGCAGCCGCTTCATATACTGCTGTATATACAGTTTTTTCGCTGCCGACAGTAAATTCTGTTACAATATTATCGGCTGCATCTTTCCAACCCTTAAACGTCTTACCCTGAACATCCGGCGCTGCCGGAGCTGTCAATGTTGCACCTACCAAAGCTGTACCTTTATCCAGTTCGGTCTGTCCATCGCCTATAAAAGAATACTCCACAGCCTCAGGAGCTGTATCAGTTGATTTCAAAGTAAGGTTTGAAATGCTTACTGTTGTACCGTCATTTGAAACACCCTGACCGTAGATACCTGTTATGCCATTCGCTTGACCTGTTGCCTTCTGTATACCGTCAGCATATATGGCATAGTCGCCTGTTGCAACATTATGCACCATTGTAAACTGAAGTGACTTTGTTTCTCCGCCGGCAACCTTAACAGTACATTTCCCCGCATCGCTTACCTCGCTTCCCGTACCTTTTGTGAAGCCAACAGGTATGTCCTTACCCTTCGTACTTTTCAATTCACCTGAAAATTCATACACCAGATAGCCTGTTGCAGGTACAGTAAGTCCTTCCACATTCGCCGGAATAAATGAAATCGCACCGTTTGCTTTATCATTACCAGGTGTGTATACAGATATTGTATTGGTTGCACCTGTGACACTTGCAGATGACTGACGATTGTCAGTTAATGCAGTAGAATAACCGTAGTGCATATATCCCCATCCGTCAAGTGCCGGTATAGCTGCTACTTCATAACCTGAAGCTGCATTTCCAGTACCGAAATCTTCAACATTACATTTTGTCAAATCATCAGCTGAGGTTGCTTTTTTAGTAATCTGACCGTCTGTAACTCCTGAGAAATCAGCAGTATACAGCGTAGTTTCCGCTGCGCTCGCCGGTATTATAAACGAAGCAAATGCTGACGCTGTTATTGTCAAAGCAGTCAGCAATGACAACAGTTTCTTTGTCTTTTTCATTTTATCTCTCCCTCTCTATGTTATTATTTATGCGGCGGTTTTACCGCATAATACAATATGATAGCTATATTATACATCAATTACAAAATTATTTCAATACAAAAAACAGACTTTTTTAACCACTGCAAAACAAACAAAAAAACCTTTTAATTATATATTGATTTTATACACTATTTACTATATAATATATAATAATACAAAAAATCGGAGTGAATACATATTTTGACAAAGACTAAACAATTTATAAACGGAGCAAAGCTAAGCATACCGATAGCGCTTGGATATATTCCTGTGTCGTTTTCTTTCGGTATGCTCGCAGTAGCGGCAGGTATACCGCCGTGGGCCGCCATTATTATATCAATGACAAACCTCACCTCAGCAGGTCAGTTTGCAGGCATTAACATTATCGCCGCTTCAGGCGGAATGTGGGAAATGGGAATTACAACACTTGTAATAAATCTGCGGTATATGCTTATGTCGCTTGCGCTTTCGCAGAAAATTGAAAAAATGACACTCGCAAAACGGCTTATCACCGCTTTCGGCATTACAGACGAAATTTTTGCCGTTGCCTCCACAAGCAGCAGCAAAATTACTTTCAGCTTTATGGCAGGGCTTATTTCCCTTCCTTATATCGGCTGGGCAGGCGGAACGGTTTTAGGCGCATATGTGAATAAACTGCTTCCGCAGAAGCTTGCCGATGCAATGGGTATCACGCTTTACGCTATGTTTATAGCAATCATTGTACCCGCCGCGCGGAAAAACAAGAGTGTGCTTTTTGTACTTATTACGGCAGTCGCAATAAGCTCGGTAATTTATTTTGCTTTTCCGTTCATTTCGTCAGGCTGGTCGGTTATTATAGCCGCCGTAGCCGCATCCGCAGTCGGAGCAGCCTTTTTTAAGGAGGATGCAGAATGAAACTTACAGCTTACATCGCAATTATGGCAATTGTTACTTACATAATACGCGCGCTTCCCATTACCGTTTTTCGTAAGGAAATAAAGTCAAAATGGCTAAAAGCCTTTTTGTATTATATTCCCTATGCGGTACTCGGCGCAATGACCTTTCCTATAATATTCTTTTCAACAGGCTCGGTTTTATCTGCTTCGGTTGGTCTTGCGGCGGCGGTTACTGTGGCATTCTTTGATGCCGGACTTACAGTTACGGCCATTACGGCGGTTTTGGTATCGTTTATATTCGGATTTTTTATATAAAGAAAGGAATGGTATTTATGAATTATGATTTAGACTATCTTAATTTACTGTCACAGCAGTATCCGACCATCAAATCAGCTTCAACTGAAATTATACGCTTGCAGTCACGTCAGAAGCTGCCGAAGCTTACAGAACATTTTATGAGCGATATTCACGGCGAATACGAGTCCTTTCTGCATATACTGAAAAATGCTTCGGGAGTTATTAAGGACAAAATCACAACCATTTACGGCCGTACTTTGTCCGAACATGACAGGCTTGTTCTCGCAACTCTTATCTACTACCCCGAACAAAAGCTCGAATTTATAAAAGAAGAAGTGGAAGATATTGACGACTGGTACAAAATCACGCTTTACCGTTTAATCGAAATATGCCGTGTTGTCGCAGCAAAATACACACGCGCGCGTATACGTACCTTCCTTCCCGAAGCCTTCGGCAATACAATTGACGAGCTTATCCACGCTCATACCGACTACGGTTCGGATAAAGCAAATTATTATAACGAAACAATTTCAACGATTGTCGAGCTTGGTCAGGCGGACGATTTTATCGTTGAAATTTCGACGCTTATACAAACGCTTGCAATCGGCAGGCTTCATATAATCGGCGATATTTTTGACAGGGGTCCGCGCGCTGATATTATACTTGATACGCTAATCCGCTATCACAGTGTTGATATTCAGTGGGGCAATCATGATGTTCAATGGATGGGCGCCGCTTCCGGCAGTCTTGCGTGTATTGCAAATGTAGTGTCGATTTCCACAAAATATTCAAATTTTGACTGTCTGGAGGACGGCTACGGAATAAATATGCGTCCACTTACCGTATTTGCGCTTGAAACATATGCCGATGACCCATGTACCTGCTTTATACCGCGTAATCCCAACAGAGTTCATATATCTCAGCATGATGAAAACTTCTGGGCAAAGGTGCATAAGGCAATTTCAATTATCCAGTTTAAACTCGAAGGACAGATTATACTGCGCCATCCCGAATTTAACATGGATAATCACCTTATGCTTGATAAAATCAACTATACGGACGGAACTATTACATTAGAGGGAAAAACATACACACTGAAGGATACAAATTTCCCTACAATAAATCCCGAACACCCGTTTGAGCTTACTTCTGAAGAAAGCGAACTCATGGAGCTTCTTCGTACTTCATTTACACGCAGTGAAAAGCTCCAGCGCCACATAAGATTTCTGTACGAAAAAGGCAGTATTTATCTTGCTTACAACAACAATCTCCTATATCACGGCTGTATTCCTATGAACAGTGACGGCTCGTTTACCGAAGTTATGCTATGCGGCGAAAAGGTAAGCGGCAAATCACTTATGGATAAAGCAGACCAGCTTGCCCGCGACGGATTTTTTGCGAAAACAGGCAGTAAGGAAAAAGAATACGGCAAGGACTTTTTATGGTTCCTGTGGTGCGGATGTTATTCGCCTGTTTACGGTAAAAACAAGATGACCTGCTTTGAACGGTATTTCATCGACGATGAAAACACATGGGTCGAAATCAAAGACGAATATTACAGTCTGATTGAAAAGGCTTCCGTATGCGATAAAATATTAACCGAGTTTGGTATTGACAACAAGGGTTTTTCACATATAATAAACGGTCATGTTCCCGTAAAAATCAAAAAAGGCGAAAGTCCTATACATGCGGGCGGAAAGCTTCTTGTAATAGACGGCGGACTGTCAAGAGCTTATCAGACTGTAACAGGCATTGCCGGATACACTCTGTTATTTAATTCGCACGGTCTGCTTTTAAGCGCTCACGACGCGTTTGAATCTGTCGAAGGCGCAATTAAAGAAGAAAAGGATATTCATTCAACGCTTGACGTTGTGGAGCTTGCTCCCAACAGGCTGCTTGTAGAAGATACAGACACAGGAAAGGCTCAGTCAAAGAAAATACACGACTTAAAGGCGTTGGTTGATGCGTACCGTAAAGGTATAGTAAAGCAGATATAAGGAGTTATAAACATGAATTATAAAAATGAACCGCTTCACATAAGCACCCCTGTGCCAAACGGCACATATGAAGTGACTGTTTCGGTTACTGCCCACGAAAACATTACTCTTACAATTTTATCACAGTCAAGACGCTTTATGATACAGGACGCACATATGGCAAAGGGCGATGCGCGCGATTTCACTTTCAATGTAAGCGTATGTGACTATCATAAAAACAACGAAGCTTATACAAATGTCAGCGGTGTCGAACTTGATATTTTGTGCGACGGCAGCTTTTCGGCTGTATCAGCTGTTTCACCCGTAAAAATCCCTATAATCTATATCGCCGGAGATTCAACCGTTACAGACCAGCCTGCCGAATATCCGTACAATCCGAAAAGTACCTACTGCGGCTGGGGGCAGATGTTTCCGCGTCTTCTAAATACAGGTATTGCGGTTGAAAATCATGCGCAGTCGGGTTCAAACACTATGGATTTCCTGAAAGTAAATTTTAATGCGTTTAAGGATAAAATTACAGAGGGTGATTTTCTGATTGTTGAATTTGGTCACAACGACCAAAAGGTTGAAACACTTGACGCTTTCGGGGGGTACAGTAAAAATCTCAGATATTTTGTAAATTTTGCGCGTGAAAAAGGAGCATGTCCCATACTTGTTTCACCGATTAACAGAATAATATTTAAAGAGGACGGAACTCTGTTAAATCTGCTTGGTGATTACAGAAATGCCGTAAAAACCGTCTGTGAAGAAATGAATGTACCTTTTATTGATTTATGGACGCGTACTACCGGGTTTTTCGAAGCGGCAGGCGCTCTGAAAGCATGGGACTACTTCTGGGGAAACGACACAGACCGTGATTATACGCACACAAATGACATAGGCGGAGATATAGTTTCACGATTTGTTGCCGATGAAATATTAAAGAATAATATAAAACCAATTTCGGATTTAATTAAAAAAGATATGATTTCAGTGGAAATGCCCAAACGCAATAGGACGGCAGTACCTCCAAACCCGAAGGAAATTGAACATCTGAAAACAATAGGATTGGTCAATACTCCCCTTGCCGATTTGGATAAAGATATAACAAAAATATGATTTACACAAAAAGAGCTGCTTTGCAGCTCTTTTCTATTCCTCATATACAGCGCAAAACGACTCATTAAAGTCTTTGACCGCGTTTTTAGCCATAACCGCCCAGTCAAGAGCGTCACCACCTGTATCATTGCGCTTTAAAATATATATTCCCGATTTTAAAATAATATTTGCTCCTTTATATATTTTATTCTGAGCATTGCAGAAATCTTTATTTACCCTGTCAACCGCCTCCATGAATGAACGGTCGCCTTTAGGCGTTCTCTTTGCTGATATAAATATATCTGTGGAGTCAATATGAGTGGCTATACTGTGTTCAGGGTCATCGTTTCTCTGTATACTGTTTGCAAAACTTATAAGCATGTTATCGCCTGCTTCCAGTCCAAATTTCCTGTTAAATTTAATGAACTGATGAAAATCAGTATGGATAATCGCTACTTCTTCATCATTTTCTGCGGCAATTTTACGAAGTCTTCCCAGTTGTTCATAAAACTTCGGCATACTATAAAGACCCGTTTTCCTTTCAAAGTCAACCATCTCCCTATAACGCCGCTCATTATCCGTTTCCCTGTCCGCCTGAGAAACATACATGCTCATCAGCTTGGTTGCCGCGTTAAGCTCAAGCGCTTCATCATCTTTCCATTTATCGTTCTTGTCAAATCTTGTACATACAAACATATAAAAAGTATCATTTGCAGTTATATTAGCAATATAAACAACCGAATACTTCATATTTTTTTCAAATTCACGCTGAAATTTGGGAGAAAATCCCGCTGTGCTTTCCGGAGTGATTACAAATATGGGGTTTTTTTCAAAGCTCTCCCGAAACCGCATTATATCAGAATGAACATAATATCCGCTGCGTCCTGCATTATTTCTGAAATCGCTTTCAGAACACCACTCATATTTAATGGTTACAAGGTCTTCCGTACAGTTCACCTGCATTATCTGAAACCAGTTTATACTGAATTTCTCAGCTATATAACGTATTATTTTATACATAGCGGCATCACTTGTCTTTTCACCTGCCGACAATTCTATAAATACCTTCGTTAAGTCACGCGATTTCAACAGTTCCTCGTCAGCAGAATTATCCTCTGTTTCATAGTCAATTGCATGACCGCCCATATCGCCGCCCATAGTATTTTCGTCATATGTCCGCCACTGCGCTTTACCGTTTCGCTTTACACTGTAAAGCGCCTTATCGGCCTTTTCAAACATATCCTTGTACTTCGGAGCAATATCAAACATATCGCTCATCGCAATACCTATGCTGCATGTAATGCAGCTGTCACCGGCAACGCGCAGGGATGCAATGTTATGCAATATTTTATCTGCCGTATCTATAATCTCATTCCTCTTCATATCCTCAAGAAATACAAAGAATTCATCACCGCCGTAACGTCCTACAATTCCGCAATGCTCGGCAAGCTCTCTCAGTTTCTCCGCAACCATTGCAATTACCGCGTCACCGTATAAATGTCCGTATGTATCGTTTATATTTTTAAAATCATCTATATCCAGAACCAAAAGCGCGGACTTATTCTTGCCTGTTTGTTTAGACAAATACTCGTTTATTTTTGATACTGCCGCATTTCTGTTGTAAATTTTAAGCTCTGAATCTATTTCCAGCTTTTGCTGAAGTTCTTTTTCGTGCGTCTTTTCCTTATCAATATCATTTATTATGCCAAACATACGCACAGGATTACCTTCACCGTCAAACTCAAACTGACGGTCAATCCTATACCACTTCCAGTCATTATCATTTTTAAGCTTCATTCTAAGGGCAAGAGTTTTTTCAGCCGGATTGCATATTCTTTTAAAAAACGACTCGCGGTCATTTGGATGCAGATTTTCCACCGTAAGACGGTCCTCGCCGCCTGCCATACTCATCACATCAAAACCGCTGCCGTTTTTCGACGGGATATAAAGCTTTGCATTACGCGCCAGACCGTCACTCTCAAACACAATATTATTCGTCCTGCACAAAGCTTCTTCAAACCGCCTCTTTTCCTCCTGCGTTTCATTAAGCTTAGTATAACATTCCGTAATATCTGAAATAACGCCCAAAAAGTTGTTTTCGTTAAAAAACGTTATCAAAATTGACGCGCATTTACTTTCACCGTTTACAAAAAAATTGTATTCTCTTCTCAGCAGCTCGCTTATGCCCATCTTATTAACATCAGTCTTTAATAATATTTTGTCATTTTCGTATATATTAAGCAGATTTTTATTTCCGTCTGAAAAGTTGTCATAATAATATTTATTTGCATACAAAAGCTCTATGTCTTTATCTGTACTAAAAACGATTATACCGCACGGCAGCGTTTCATATGCTTCGTATAAACATTTATCTGAACTCATATCCTTTTCCTTCTTTCGGATTACTTTAATATATTTTATCACAAAATATTCATTAAGTAAATATTAAAACAAAAAAAACTGC
This sequence comes from uncultured Clostridia bacterium, assembly GCA_910579415.1. Taxonomy (GTDB): domain Bacteria; phylum Bacillota; class Clostridia; order UBA1381; family UBA1381; genus Hominilimicola. The sequence goes on from CAJTUY010000013.1 coordinate 22,245, forward strand.
CGTTTTTTATGCGGCAGTTTATAATTATTCACTTTTCAGCTCGCGTATTTCCTCACCAAGAAAACAAAAGCCATAATAACCCTTAGCCTGAATTTTATCAAGATATTTTGAAAGTTTTTTCGGTTTTTCATAAATTACAACATCATATTCAGAGCGTAACTTTTCTGCCTCGCGAATAGCCTTTACAGTATCTTCTTTATCATACAAAAGCGCAACTTTTCTTTTTGTATCAGGAATCTTATAACCCGCTTCCGAAAGAAGTGCAAAAATACGTTCAAAACCGATGGAAAATCCTACCGCCGGAATATTTTCACCCGTGAATTTTCCTATAAGATTATCGTATCTTCCGCCGCCTGCAATTGAACCGCGAAAATTCTTACTTACAATTTCAAACACAATGCCCGTATAATAGCCTTGTCCCCGTACAAGCGATATGTCAAATTCAATACCATACTTACCCTGTGCCAATTCACGTGTTGCCTGTATCACAGTATTAAGCTTGTCCGTATGCTCGCCGCACAGCTCTTTTACTGTTTCAAGAGTAAGCGGCTTTGCTATAATTTCACCCAAACGCTCAATTGCTTTTTTATCAAAGCCTTTGCCGATAAGCTCCTCCTTAACTCCGTCAACTCCGATTTTGTCAAGCTTATCAAACGTAATGCAGACGCTTGACAGCTGCTCCTCCTTAAAACCAGCATTCATAAGCAGCACGTTTAAAATGCGTCTGTCGTTAATTTTTACTGTAAAATCATCTATGCCCAGTGAAAGCAACGCTTTTGCCGTTGTGTGGATAAGCTCAATTTCACAGCTTTCGGACGATGAACCGATTATATCAATATCGCACTGTACAAACTCACGAAGCCTTCCTTTCTGCGGTCTTTCCGCGCGGTAAACTTTATCAATCTGTATACACTTCGCAGGCAAAACAAGCTGCTCACGGTTATTGGCATAATACCTTGACAGTGGCAGCGTAAGGTCATATCTAAGACCCATGTCGCACAGTTCACCGCCCGACTGCAATGCTTTCTGAAGCTTATCTCCGCGCTTCAACAGCTTAAAAATCAAATTCAGATTATCTCCGCCGTCGCTTTTATCCAGATTTTCAATATCCTCAATTGCAGGAGTCATTATACGTTCAAATCCTGCATACGTATACGTATTTAAAATCTGTGTCTGAAGGTAATCGCGAAGTCTTGCCTCCTCAGGCAGATAATCGTTTGTACCCTTTACTGTTGTAATTTTCATTTGTCCTCTCCTTCTGACATTTTTTTCATAAGCTCATATATTTTTTCAAGCGCGTCTGTTCTCGCAAGCTGTTCGAGATTTTTCGACATAGCTGACAGCGCGTCTTTATCCAGTGCCGATTTCATTATTTTTTCATATAGAGTATCAGCATTCAGTTCGCTTTCCAATATGACTGCCGCAGCGCCGCGCCTCTCAAATTCACGCGCATTTTGTTCCTGATGATTGCGTACAACATTAGGTGACGGTATAAGTATTGAAGGCTTACCGAGTGCCGCAATTTCACTTACGGTAATTGCTCCCGCACGCGATACCACCAAATCTGCTGCTGCCATGCAGTCCGCCATATTATCTATATACGGCACTACTTTTACATCGTCCGTAAGCACTATGTTTTTTTCGGATATTTTTTTCATAGCCTCGTCATAGTTTCTGTCACCCGTACCGAAAATAACCGAGATTTGACCCTCGTCAGCAATACGCGGCAGAATATCTACAACCGTATTATTTATCTTATCCGCGCCCAGACTTCCGCCGAAAATAAGTACAAACGGCTTTTTTATCTCAAGCTTTGCGCGTGATTTTTCATAATCCGCATCAAGAATTGCCTGACGTATCGGATTGCCCGTAACAACACATTTTTCTTTGTGCTTCATATGATTTATCGTTTCCCCGAAGCTTAAAGCAAGGTAATTGACATATTTCTCTGCACCGCGTACGGTAAGACCCGGATAAACATTCTGCTCATGTATCAGCGACGGAATACCCATTTTTTTTGCTGCCATAGCAACGGGACCGCTGACATAACCGCCTGTACATACAATGCAGTCCGGCTTAAAGCTCTTTATAATTTTTTTACAGTCATTGCGTGACTTTATAAGCTTTCTTATTACCGAAACATTTTTTAAAAGGTGTTTTCTGTCAAAGCCTGCAATATCTATAAATTTCAGACTGTATCCTGCTTTCGGCACAAGCTTGGTTTCCATACCGTTCTTTGTTCCTATAAACAGCGCGGCAAAATCCTGTTCCTTAACCGCAGCATAATCGGCTATTGAAATTGCAGGATTGATATGTCCTGCCGTTCCGCCGCCTGCAAATAAAACTCTCATAAATGTATCCTTCCTCCATAAAAAGCTATATATGCTTAATCCTTAACCGAATATCTTGATATATTCAAAAGCACACCCATTTCCAGTAAAAGCGTAAGTATAGCCGTTCCGCCATAGCTGAAGAACGGCAGAGCCACACCCGTATTAGGTACGCTTGAAGTAGCAACCGCTATATTCAATATTGTCTGAATTGCAAGCTGTGCGGCAATTCCTATCGCCACAAGCGAACTGTATGTATCCGACGCATTCATCGCTATTCGTATCGCTCTCAGTATAAGCGCCGCGAAAAGCAGTATGACCACCGCCGCACCGACCAGTCCCAGTTCCTCGCATACAATCGCGAATATAAAATCATTATAAGGTTCGGGCAGATATGAATACTTTTGTACGCTCTGTCCCAATCCCAGTCCAAATACGCCGCCCGAACCTATTGCGTAAAGTCCCTGTGCAACCTGATAGCTTTCATCGCGTATATCCTTAAACGGGTCAATAAAACTTGTTACTCGCGCCCATCTTACAGGGCTTAAAGCATGTACTCCGATAATCAGTACCGGTACGAGTATAAGCGCGCCGACAAGTACCGGCTTAATAGGCGTTCCGCCTGCTATCATTACCGCTACTCCGATACCGGCAATAACAATTGCGCCGCTCAGGTGCGTTTCCATAAGCATAAGACCTACGACAACAAGCAGGACGCCTATGTACGGAAGATTACCTTTAATCTGCTTTAAATCATATTTGCCGCTGTCAATCAGTCTTGCAAAATACATCGCAATAACAGGCTTCATAAATTCCGAAGGCTGTATTTCAATAACCGGAGTATTAAGCCATCGCTTTGAACCGTTATGCGATGCGCCGATACCCGGTATAAGCACAAGCACAAGCAGTATCGTACATATGAGCATAAGCTTGGGCGCAAGCGCTTTATATGTATTATAGTTTATTTTAGATACAAAGTACATGCCGACAAGTCCTACTGCCGCACATGCAAATTGCTTCAAAAAGAAATAATACGAATTTCCGTATATTCTGTTTGCAGCAGGCGCGGAAGCTGACAAAAGCATTACCAGTCCTGCGGCAAGAAGCAAAATAACTATAAATAAAAAGGTGTAGTCAATATCGCCCGCTCTTTTAGCCCGTATAGGCTTGGTTGCATTGGAGCGTGATGAAGTTTTATTCTGTTGTACTGCTCTTTTAGGATAAGCAACTCCTGCCATATATGTAACTCCTTCCGGTTAGATTGCAATGTATGCTATACAGCACAAAATCACAGTTACAAGCGTGAATACTGCAACAATTTTCGTTTCCTTCCAGCCCGACATTTCAAAATGATGATGAAGCGGTGTCATTTTAAATACGCGTCTGCCTTCACCGTATTTTTTCTTCGTATATTTAAAGTACGATGTCTGTATAATCACCGACAGTGTTTCCATAAAGTATACAAAGCCTACAAGTATAAGGAATATCAGCATTTTCAAATCTATTGCCGTAAGCGCGACAGCTGCACCGAGAAACAGTGAGCCTGTATCTCCCATAAATACTCTGGCAGGATACTTATTATAAATCAGAAAACCGATAAGACCGCCGAAAACCGACGTGGAAAATACGGTTACTCCATACTCATTAAACGCTATATAGGACGCCAGCGCAAAGAACAGCGCCACAACAGCTGTTACGCTTGATGCCAGTCCGTCAAGACCATCTGTAAGATTTACCGCATTTACAACACCTACAACCACAAACATAACAAACGGAATATACAGCCACACTGGCATTACCCATTCAATATCGGTAAACGGCACTTTAATCGCCGTATTAAGCTCACCCATAGTATAAATTATTACAACATAAATTGCCGCCAGCACAACCTGCATAATAAACTTCTGCGCCGCTGTCAGTCCGAGATTACGTTTTTTTACTACCTTTATATAATCATCGGCAAAGCCGATAAGACCGAATCCGAGCGATACTGCAAAAAGCAGTATACACCTCGCATATTTAACATCCAGATTTCCTCCGAGCGCAAATATTATACCTGTAACAGTTATTGCTATACCTATGCCTATAATAAACATTATTCCGCCCATAGTAGGTGTTCCCGATTTTTTCTGATGCCATTTCGGTCCCTCTTCACGGATTTCCTGTCCGAATTTTAACCGTCTTAAAAGCGGTATGAATACCGGTCCCAATACTGCTGTTATTATAAGCGATACTATAAATGCAAGCATTGATAATTTCAAAAGCTCCTTTAAAATCTCCATTGTACTATCCTTTTCCTCTCATTAGTTGTTTTTTATTGCCCTATATACCTCGCTGAAATTCATTCCATGCGATGCCTTTACAAGCACTGCATCACCCTTTTTCAGTTTATCCTTTATGTATTCACACACCCCAAGAGTTTTGTCAAACGCCTTTACGTCACTCATTCCGCCGTCCTGCGCTCCCTGCGCCAGATGCTTCATATTGCTTCCTGCCGTTACAAGAACGTCAATAATCTGCCCAGCTCATAATGAGCCTTTTCGGCATAATCGCCCATTTCAAGTATATCACCAAGCAGGGCGATTTTTCTATCGGCATTTTCGCTGCAAAGTACCTTTACAGCCGCCTTTACAGAGTCGGGCGACGCGTTATAACAGTCATTTATAATAGTTATGCCTTTATAGTCTTCAATGTCCAACCGCTGGGACGTAAGCTCAACATTTTCTATGCCCCGTACAATATCCGGCATCGGAATATTCATTTCAAGACCTGCGCATACAGCGGCAAGCGCATTATACACATTATGCTCTCCCGGCACATTCACACGCACTTCATATTCGCCGTCAGGAATTACAGCCGTGAATTTTATTCCATGCTGACCGTTCGGCATAATATTTTTTACCTTAACATCATTTTCAGGGTTTTCCATACCGTAATACACTACCTTGTAATCACCAATCCCTTTAGTCTTCGACAGGAATTTATCATCACCGTTTACAATAAGCGTATTGTCTGCTCCAAATAGCTTTGTTATCTCCATTTTTGCCCTGAAAATACCCTCCTGAGAGCCGAGATTTGCTATATGCGATTCTCCTATATTGGTTATAACGGCTATATCCGGTCTTCCTATCTCCGCAAGATATTCAATTTCACCAAAATGGTTCATACCCATTTCTATTACAGCCGCTTCATGCTCTTTTTCAAGATTAAATATCGTATCGGGTACGCCAATATCATTATTATAATTGTTCTGTGTTTTTAATGTTCTGTATTTCTGCGACAAAACAGATGCAACCATGTCTTTCGTGGTTGTTTTTCCTACGCTTCCGGTAACTGCCACTGAAGGCACATTATGTATCTGCTTATAATATTTTGCAATATCGCCCAGCGCCTTACGCGTATCTAAAACCTGTACAATTGTTTTACCGATAAAAAGCTCGGTTTCCTTCTGCGTAAGCGCCGCAGCCGCGCCCATATCAAATGCCGCCTTTATAAACTCATGACCGTCAAATTTATCGCCTATAATCGGGATAAACAGCATCCCCTCGCCTGCCTCGCGGGAATTTGTTATTACGTCTGTAACAACAGTATTTTCATCACCGCTTAAAAGTGTTCCTCCTGTGGCAGTCAGAATATCCTTAATAGTCATTTTCTGCATATCGTAACATCAACTCCCTTTTGTCTTATGCCTAAAAGAAGGGCGGTTATTTTCCCCCGCCCTCTTTTGTTATTTATTAAGGTGCTTATGGACTACAACACGCTCATCAAAATCATATTTTTCCTTACCGATTATCTGATACGTTTCCTGTCCCTTGCCTGCAAGAATTATTACGTCATCCTTTTTTGCATTGTCAAGAGCATATGCAATAGCTTCGCGTCTGTCCGTTATTACCTTATATTCACCATTTGTTTTCTTTATGCCTGCAACTATTTCATTTATAATGGCGTCAGGGTCTTCTGTTCTCGGATTATCTGAGGTTATAATACTGTAATCCGAGAGTCTGCCTGCTATTTCCCCCATAATAGAACGTTTTGTGCTGTCCCTGTCACCGCCGCAGCCGAACAGTGTTATTACTCTGCCCAAAGCAAAATCCTTAACGGTAGTTATTATATTTTCCAATCCGTCAGGAGTATGCGCATAGTCAATTATAACCGTATAATCCGTATCGGTCGGAACTACCTCAACGCGTCCGAGAACCCCCGATGCATCGGAAAGTCCTTTTATAATAGTGTCAATATCTATACCGAGCATAAGAGCGGCGCCCATTGCGGATATGGCATTGTAAACACTGAATTTACCCGGTATTGCAATATGCACATGATTTTTTTCGCCCTTATACAATACATCAAAATCCGTACCCTTTGCCGTTATCTTCACATTATCGGCTTTAAGGTCGCTGCCGTCTGAAAGCCCGACTGTAAGCATATCACACTGCGCGGCATCTGCAATTTTTCTGCCGCCGTCATCATCAATATTAACAACGCCCTTGTCACATATGTTAAACAGTTTAGCCTTTGCGGCAAGATAATTTTCCATTGTTTTATGAAAATCAAGATGGTCGCGCGTTAAATTAGTAAATACACCGACATCAAAATGGCATCCGTATACTCTGTCCAGTTCAAGCGCATGGCTTGAAACCTCCATAACAACACACTCAGCGTCACTCTCCGCCATTTCCGCAAAAAGCTGCTGCAGCTCAAGTGCATTCGGCGTTGTCGGGGTTGTACTTTGTGTAACAAGCACCTTATCGCCTATAATATTTTGATTTGTACCGATAACACCGATACACATACCCGCCGCTTCAATAATACTTTTTATAAGATAGGTTACGGTTGTTTTTCCGTTTGTTCCCGTAACTCCTATAAGCTTAAACTTTTCAGACGGATTCTGATAGTATTTTCTTGCTATATCCGCAATTGCAATTCGGGAATTATCAACATACCACACAGGCACGCCAACCTCTATTCTATCCTGCGCAACTATAAGAGCCGCTCCATTCTTTTCTGCCATTTCTGCATATTTATGCCCGTCAGTTTCAAAGCCTTTTATACATACAAAGATATTGCCCGGAAGAACATTGCGCGAATCATATGCAATACCCGTTATTTCTATATCCTCATGTTCATCAAGCCATTTTCTGCCAATAAGTTCGCTTGCTAACATACCCTTTCCCCCTATCAAAATTAGTCTGATGTTACCTGTCGGAATTCAACGCCGATTACTGTCGCGGGCAGTACGCTCTCGCCTGCTTTTACGCTTTGGCTTACCGCATACGAGCCGCCCATTTCATTGTGACCTGCACCTACAATCTCGAAGTTAAGTCCTCTCAGTTCAAGAGTATACTTAGCATCATTTACAGACATGCCGTCAAGATTAGGCACTGTCACCATATCCGTTTTTTCCTGTTTTTCTGTGTACAAAATTACAGTTGAGTTTTCGTTCAGCATAACTCCCGGCTTCGGAAGCTGGTCTACTACGCTGTCGCCGTCGCCAACTACCTTCACATAAAGGTTTTTATCCGCAACAGAATTTCGTGCTTCACCCTCTGCCATGCCCCGTACATCCGGAACTTCCGCCTTAACGTCAGGAAGCTCGCTTTCGGTGTACTGTTTTTCAATACCGAGATAATTAAGAATATCCTCTATAACTTCACCTGCAAGCGGCGCAGCAATTGTTCCGCCGTATTTGTTATCCACCTGAGGTTCATCAAGCATGATAAGACATACAACCTGAGGGTCATTCGCAGGAGCAAAACCTATAAAGGACGCTATACGCTTGCCCTCCTCACGGTTTCCTTTCTCCGACGTACCTGTTTTACCGCCTATACGGCAGCCCTTTACATATGCGTTTTTACCTGTTGATGTCGGAAGCGCAACTACCGATTCCAGTATCTCACGCATAGTTTTTGAGGTTTCCTCCGATATTACACGGCTTACAACCTCCGGTTCATACGTCTTTATAACTCCATTGGAGTTTCTTATTTCCTTTACAAGCTGAGGCTTCATTCTCTCACCGCCGTTTATAACTGCTGAAACAGCCGTTATAAGCTGTATCGGCGTAATCTGAAAACCCTGTCCGAATGAGCTTGTCGCAATATCGACCTCGCTCATTTTATTGTGGTAATATATACTCGATGCCTCACCTATAAGCTCTAAATCAGTCTTTTCCGTAAGTCCGAAGGCGGTAAAGTATTCCATAAATTTATCGCTGCCCAGACGCAGTCCCAGTTCCATAAAAACAGGGTTACAGGAATTACGCACTCCCTCAACAAATGTTTCGGGACCGTGACCGCTCTTATTCGCACAGCCTATTTTTCTGTCGGCTACAACCTTGAAGCCCGGACAGAAAAACGAGGAATCCAAATTAACAACATGCTCCTCAAGCGCGGCAGCAGCCGTTATTATTTTAAACGTTGAACCCGGTTCATATGTATCGGAAACTGCCTTATTTCTCCACATTTTGTTGCGTACAGCAGCTACTTCCTCATCGGTAAGCGCGTTGGGGTCTTCGGTAGGCTTTGGTGTTTCCCCTTCCTCTGTATCCCCGTCATCGTCTGGCAGAGTTTTATACCCGAAGTCCAGTGAATACTTTCTGAATTGGTCTAAATCATACGGATTATTAAGGTCAAAATCAGGTTTTGTAGACATTGCCAGTATTTCGCCTGTTTTAGGGTTCATTACTATGCCTGCCGCACCTTCTTTAAGCTTATTTTCCGTCACGGCCTCCTCAAGATGCTTCTCAAGGAAGTGCTGTATTGTTTCATCTATGGTAAGTACAACATCATCTCCCTTTGCAGCGCCTGAAATATATTCTGCCTGCTTCTGCGAAAGCGTTGTACCGTTTGCATTCTGATTTGTTTCAATACTTCCGTTTCTGCCCATAAGTTCATCGTCAAACGTCAGCTCTATACCCTGTATTCCGTTATTGTCATAGCCTGTAAAACCCAATATATGCGGTGCAACATTAAACGGATAATAACGCTTTGAGTCATCCTCAAAATAAATACCGCTCATAGCCTTTGCTACAATCTTATCAACGCTTGGGTCCAAAAGACGCTTTACCGCGTCCGCCTCCTCTGTTGTAAGACGCTTTTTAATTACCTGATAGCGGGCATTTTTAGTTATAAGCTTGGCTATTTTATCGGTATCCATACCAATAATCGGCGAAAGCTTGGACGCGATAACTGCCGCATCACCGTCCGCCTTTACGTCCTCAGGATTGCATATAAGCGTATTTACAGACGCGCTCTCAGCCAGAACCTTACCGTTTCTGTCGTAAATATTACCGCGCGCCGCCGTTATAATACTGCTGCCCTGCTGCTGAGCCTTCGCTTTTTTTGTAAGCTCCTCGCCGCGTATTATCTGCCAGTATCCCACACGCACTATCAGCGCTGTAAGCGCAGCAATTACCGCCAATACCATGACGATTGTTCTTTTTTTTATTTCATTTAATGATGGCTTCATCAATCAATCAATTCCTTTTAATAACTATATCCGGCTAATAAAAGTCCGACTGTTCTATTTTATGCTGAAAAATTGTACAATATTACCGCCAAGCTTTTTAAGCATTGACATCATACCGTTTCCAAGTCCCTCAACCTCGTCTGCTGTGCTTTCAATGTAGTCGTCCTGTTTGACGTTTACATAAATAGTCTGATACTTTTCGGGTCTTTGCATACCGAGTCTTGTAGTAGCCTGTCTTTCTATTTCGGCAAGGTCTACACTCTGCTCCATATCAAATATCATCTGACTTGTAGCCGACTCAATTGTATTAAGCTCTTTTTGAAGCGATGCTATCTCCTGACCCGTTTCATTTACAGTTACAAATTCGGAAATCATAAAGCCTGCCGACAATGCCATTACGGTGATTGCGGCTATTCTGCGAAAATTCTTTACTTTATACCGCATTTGTTCACGTTTCCTTTTATCTGCTATTACTCTGTTTTTCTGTATGTTTCTTCTTTTTCTTACCGGAGGTGTATACTGTTCCGGAAGCTTATATGCTAAATTTCCGTAATTCACAAGAATATATCTCCTTTCCAAAATCAAGGTTTAAATCTTCTCCGCAACCCTCAATTTTGCGCTTTTTGCGCGCGAATTTTCCCCAAGCTCATTTTCAGACGGCAGTACCGGTTTTTTTGAAATTATTTTAATCTCCGGGACTTTACCGCATACGCATACGGGGAATTCTTTAGGACATGTACAGCCCTGCGCCAAATCCTTATATGCTTTCTTTACAATTCTGTCCTCCAACGAATGGAATGTTATTATTGCCAGTCTTCCTCCACTTTTCAAGCAGGATACAAAATCCTTGACAGCGTCTTCAAGCATGTTAAGCTCATTGTTTACTTCAATCCTTATTGCCTGAAAAACTCTTTTTGCAGGATGTCCGCCGTCCAGACGCGCCTTTTTAGGTATTGCCGCCTTTATAATATCCACCAGTTCAAAGGTCGTTTCCACCTGTTTTTCACTGCGCGCTCTTACGATAAACTCCGCTATACGCCTAGACCATTTTTCCTCGCCGTAGGCGAAAAAAATCTCTGCCAATTCATCGCGCGAATATGAGTTGACAACATCATACGCAGTTTTGCCTCCTGACGTGTCCATACGCATATCAAGCCGCGCATTACTCATATAACTGAAGCCGCGTTCAGAATTGTCAAGCTGATATGAGCTTACACCCAAATCCAGTACCGCCCCGTCAATTTTATCAATTCCCTGTTCGCGGAGTATGTTCTTAATCTCACAGAAATTTCTGTTTACAAAGGTCACTCTTTCTCCGTACTTATTAAGACGCTTCTTTGCCGCTTCTATCGCTTCCCTGTCACGGTCTATCCCGATAAGGGAACAAGTTTTACTCCTCGATAAAATTTCATAGGAATGTCCGCCGCCTCCAAGCGTACCGTCGGCATATATGCCGCTGTCTGATACCAAAAGCGAATCAACACTTTCATTCAGCAGTACCGAAATGTGCTTAAACTCCATATTGCCGTTCCTTTCCTATATGTTAAGACCATATGCTCTTATGCCCTCAAGCATAAAATCATCGGAAAGTCCGCGCTGATAATTATCCCATTCCGCGCTGTCCCATATTTCAAGACGTGTATTTGCGCCGACAAGCACTACGTCTTTTGAAAGTCCGGCATACTCCATAAGCCTTTTTGCAATAGGAACACGTCCCTGCTTATCAATTACGGCAGATGATGCTTTGCCGAAAAACAGACGTACAAACGCCGCAGCATTTCTGTCTGTGGCAGTCGGGAGCTGATTTATTTTCTCAGAAATCTTATCCCACTCCTCCTGAGTATAAATATGCAGGCATTTATCCGACATTGAACGCGTAACATATACCATATCGGACATATTTTCACGTACGCGTGACGGCAAAATAATCCTTCCGCGTTCATCAAGCTGACGCGGATATTCATCAACAAAATTTACCATTCAGTCTTTCGCCTGCCTTCCTCACAGATTTATGAGATATGCACCATTTTACTCCCATACACTCCCATTAACTCCATTTTACCCTACTTCTGTGAAAATTGCAATAGCTTTTTTTCTATGTATCCTCTATTTTGCCTTATTTTACTGTTTTACTTGTAAATTTTAGCGATATAGGATATAATTAGTATGATTGGCAATTTATCCGACATGTATATGTTGTTATATGTTTGTAATATAACCTACTATATATTGTGGTTGTTGCTATTATATCACAAATATTTCAATTTGTGAATAGTTATTTTAAAATTTGTTTGCAGTTTTATTACAAAAATATTTCAGCGGGCATTTTGTATTTTGGAGGATATTACATATGGAAAACAGCGAGATTAAGATTATAAACACTCTTAAAGACACGTTAAACCTTAAAAAATGGCAGGTTGAGAGCGCGGTCGAGCTTATTGACGACGGAAATACCATACCTTTTATCGCGCGTTACAGAAAAGAGGCGACAGGCTCCCTGAGCGATGAAATATTACGCGAGCTTTACGATAAATTAAATTATCTGCGTAATCTTGAAAACAAAAAAGAGGAAACAATTCGCCTCATTGATGAACAGGAGCTTTTAACAGATGATATAAGGACAGCAATAGAAAATGCGGTCACGCTGTCGGAAATAGAGGATATCTACCGTCCGTTCAGGCCTAAGCGCAGAACACGCGCCACCATTGCTAAGGAAAAAGGTCTTGAGCCTCTTGCAAAAATCCTCCTTGCTCAAAACAAAGAAGATAATATAGAAAGTATTGCACTTGAGTTTATTGACACGGAAAAGGATGTGGAAAGCGCGGAAGATGCAATTGCAGGCGCGCAGGATATTATTGCTGAGGAGATAAGTGATAATGCAGACTTCCGAAAGACCATACGCAGTATGACTGTAAATGACGGACTTCTTGTTTCAAAAGCTTCGACAGAAGAAGACAGCGTTTACCGCCTTTACTATGATTTTTCCGAACCTGTAAAAAGGCTTGCAAATCATCGTTTGCTTGCTATAAATCGCGGAGAAAAAGAAGGATTTTTATCTGTTAAAATAGATGTTGACGAGGATAACGCAGTAAATTATCTTATACGTTCTCTTACACCCAAAACCGAAGCGCCGTCAACAAAATATGTATGCGAAGCCGCGCGTGACAGTTATAAACGTCTTATCGCACCGTCAATAGCAACCGAAATTCGAGGTATGCTGACCGAAAATGCTGAGGAGGCCTCCATAAAGGTATTTAATCAAAATCTGTCGGGACTGCTTTTACAGCCTCCCATAAAAGGCAAGGTCGTGATGGGCTTTGACCCCGGTTACAGGACAGGCTGTAAAGTAGCGGTAGTTGACGAAACGGGCAAGGTTCTTGATACAAATGTAGTTTACTGCACACTTGATATTCACGACAAAACTAAGGCAAAAAAAATTCTTACCGATATGATAATAAAAAATAATGTTGACCTTGTTTCTATCGGTAACGGCACAGCTTCAAAGGAAAGCGAAATATTTATTTCAGACCTCTTAAAAGAGCTTCCCCAAGAAGTATTCTATATTATGACAAATGAAGCAGGCGCTTCGGTTTACAGTGCTTCAAAGCTTGCCACAGAAGAATTTCCTCAGTATGACGTTGCGCTGAGAAGCGCAGTTTCAATCGCCCGCCGAGCGCAGGACCCTCTTGCCGAGCTTGTTAAAATTGACCCAAAATCAATAGGCGTCGGACAGTACCAACATGATATGAACCAAAAGCGGTTAGGCGAGGCGTTGGAAGGCGTTGTTGAAGCATGCGTAAACAGTGTCGGAGTTGACCTGAATACCGCATCACCTTCTCTACTGTCCTACGTTGCCGGAATTAACAAAACTGTCTCAAAAAATATAACTATATACCGCGAAGAGAACGGAAAATTTGCATCCAGAAAAGAACTTTTAAAAGTGCCGAAGCTCGGCGCAAAAGCATTTGAGCAATGCGCAGGTTTTATGCGCATTACAGACGGCAGCGAACCTCTTGACAACACTTCGGTTCATCCCGAAAGCTACAAAGCGGCATCAGAGCTTTTAAAAATTTTAGGTTACACTGCCGAAGACGTTAAAAGCGGCAGCACTGCCGACTTAAAAAAGCGTCTTGCAGATAAAAACATAACGGAGCTTGCCGCAAAGCTCGGAATTGGCGAAATAACACTTACGGACATTGCCGACAGTATTATCCGAAAAGGACGCGACCCGCGAGAAGACCTGCCGCAACCCGTCTTACGAAGCGACATTCTGTCTATGGAGGATTTAAAGCCCGACATGACTCTTACAGGTACTGTAAGAAATGTAATTGACTTCGGTGCATTTGTTGATATAGGAGTACATCAGGACGGACTTGTACACATATCCCAGATTTGTGACAGATATATAAAGCACCCGTCCGATGTATTATCGGTAGGTGATATAGTAAAAGTACGCGTACTTGAGGTGGACGTTAAAAAGAAACGCATTTCGCTGAGCATGAAGGAGGCATAATTATGAACGTTATTTCTTTTCCCCGACTGGGTATTACTCTTAATATCAACCCTGTTGCATTCCGCATAGGCTCAAAGCCTGTTTACTGGTATGCTCTGATAATACTTACGGGCTTTCTTCTCGGGTTGCTGTTTGTATACTGCACCTGCGAAAAACGCGGCGTAAAACGTGATAACATATGGGATATTGCATTATTCGGACTTGTTGCGGGGATTGCAGGCGCGCGGATTTACTATGTTTTATTCGCGCTTTATGAATTTTCATCCCTCCTTGACACCTTAAAGATATGGAACGGCGGACTTGCCATTTACGGTGGAATTATAGGCGCGGCGATATCCTCGTTCATATACTGCCGCATAAAAAAGCTGAACACCCGAAATATATTTGATACATGCGCTCCGGGACTTCTTATCGGACAGGCAATAGGACGCTTCGGAAATTTTGTAAATGCCGAAGTGTTTGGCAGGGAAACAGATTTTCTTTTGGGGATGTCGATAAACGGCAGACCTCCGGTTCATCCTCTGTTTTTATATGAATCACTGTGGAATGCCGCAGGACTTATACTCATATTGTTATTCAGGGACAGAAAAAAAGAAGATGGACAGGTATTCTGCTTCTATATTTTCTGGTATGCGCTGGGAAGACTGTTTCTGGAGGGTATGCGGAACAGCAATTACATTCTGTATGTTATACCCAATGTACTCGGAATATCACAGCTTGTTTCAGCGCTGCTGATTGTATTATCCGCCGCAGCATTTATTTACCTTAACATAAAGAAAAGCAAAGGGACAGTTCAATAAACTGTCCCTTATTTATTATTCGGTTTTTTCTTTTATTTCAGGTTTGTATGTCAATGGCGTCATTTTTTCCAATGTGTCCCAAGCAAATACTTTCAGAGTATAATCAGCAGGATTATTGTCAAATACGAGCATTTCCGACTGCTCTACATCTGTTTTAATATCGCTTACCGTTACTGACTTTATTTCCCTCAGAATATCTCCGTCATACAAAGCGCCTATGAGCTGTACGCTTTCAAAATCCTCCGCAGTAACCACGCTTACAGGTACATTCACACCGTCAAAATCCCCAATCTTCACTTTAGGGATAACCTTCCATTTAGCATAATATGTTTTATTGCCTGTTTCAGTCTTTGAAATAGCCGTCACCGCCGTTCCAGTAAACTGCTCATCCGCATACCAGCCACTGAATATATATCCTTCCTTCACAGGTACAGGAAGAGTTATTTCAGTACCGTAAGTGTAAGATGTAACATCGTTTTCAACTGTGCCGCCGTTCAATACAAGTGTTACACTGTATGTTTTCGGTTCTGCATCATACTGCGCGCGGTAAATTACATTGTCTATTGCCGCTGTAATATTGGGTGACCAACCCTTAAATGTATATGTATACTTTTCGTCCTGTACTTTCGACGGATTTTCACCTTTGAATGACGGCATTTCACCTACATTTAGATTTTCTGTCTGCAATATATTGTCACCATCCGCAAACTGTACAGTAAACTGCGGCCTTATATTCTCTCCAAACTGCGAAACCGTTATATTCTCTATACCGCAAGGATATTCCCAACTATCAGTTGCGCCACCGCGTTGAAAACCAAAGCTTACAGAATCAATAGCAGCAGTTTCCGCCAGTTGATAGTTATTGTACGCAGAAATCTCCTTACCGTCAAAAATAAGTGATTTAATCGTTTTGGTTTCAGTATCAATTGTTAATTTAACATTTTTTGTGTAGCTCTCTCCGTTCTTTCCTGTAAAAATACTGCTGCTTGTATCCGTTATAGTTTTTCCGTCTTCTGCAATACTATTTCCGTATGACCAGCTTTCCCCTGCATCAGTGCTTACATATACATTATATCCATATGTCCATCCAAGTCTGAAATCAGAACCAAACTGAATATATTCAATATTTGAAGCGCGGCTTGTTGAATTTCCGAAATGCCAGTCAACATCATATGTAAGAGTACCGCTGTCTAATATACCGTCAAATGTTTTTGACGCGCTATATCCTGCACTCGGTTTTGTTGTATTATACCACAAACGACCATTTTCAAGCTTTAAGGTATCACCGCCATTCCATTCATCAACATCTGACTGCGACCAGTTTTCTCCTGCTTTTGCTCCACGCTTATACAACGTATTTGACGCACCCAACACAGGAATATCCAAACCATATGACACTTCCTCTATTTTCGGCTGAGCGTAGACAGTACCCCCCTGTGTAATAGCTGTTTCGCATTTCAAGGTTTTAAATTTAGCACCGTTTAACGGAAAGGTGGTTCTATACTCGCCACAATTATATGTCACTCCGTCTTTTACGCCTGTTCCCTGCCAGTTACCGTCACTTCCTAAAAGATTGACGGTGCAGGTATCATTGTCATAGTCAAATTCAGCTGTTACAATCCAACGTTTAGCGCTTCCTGCAACATCACCTCTTCCATCCACAACAGTCGTCCAGTCTGATGCTCCTTCACCCGAAGGTACGAGGACTGCGGGTTCTTCATTAAAAAGTTTACTTGTCAGCTCTCCCGCCGCAGTCTGCCACTGCTGCTCGGCAGTTAATATATTATTACCGCTTTCATCAAGGAAGCTTAACGCCGTGTTATACTCGTGTCCTGTCCAATTCCAGTTTGCCCCATCTATTTTCAAACCGCCTGTTGTAAAATGGAATTTCAATATGCGTTTTCCGCTTTCGGGAACATCAAAATCCTTATGAAATTCCGCGCCTGCATTAGCGTCTGCCTGCACAAGCACACCGCCTGTCGCAGAACCTGTAAACTGCGTTTTTTCGTCTGTTACGGAGGACGTGACAAATTCATTATTACCCGTCATTTCGTCCCAACCTCGCGGAACTACATTTACCGCATAACCATCTCTGTAACCGCCGTCAACAGTAGTTGCATATATCGTTGCCACTCCCGTAGAGACACCATAAACTACACCTTCTTCCGAAACAGTAGCTATACTTTCATTCGATGAACTCCACACAACCGACTTTTCTGATGCATTAGCCGGTTGAATTTCAGTATTTACCGGTGCTGCTGTATCTCCGACAATCAAATTAACCAGCTTATCCTCAATTGTTATGCCTTCAACAGGATTAGACCATACTTCCACCTCACAAGAATCAGTAAATCCTCCATCCTGAGTAGTTGCTGTAATTATAGCCGTTCCCGGTGCAATACCTGTTACATTTCCTTTTATAACTTTTGCCACACTTTCGTCCGAAGATGTCCAAATAATATTCTTTCTCGTTGCGTCAGCAGGCATTATTTCCGCCTCAATTACCTCAGTTTTACTTCTTTCAATTCTAAGTTTATGCTGTTTTAGCGTCATACCGCTGACGTTCACCCAATCGTCTGACGGATATTTAACCTTTGTGTACTTTACGGCAGGCGCAAGATAATTAAGCTCAGCGCCGCTTTCATCTGTCGCAAGCGCGATTGAACCTACATAATAGCTTGTATGAGGAGGCTGATTATATCCTACATTCTGCCATGCTATTGCCAAACGGTACTGGCTGTCGTGCATAAGTGTTGTAAGACGATAATCCGTTGGAATTGTTGATGTGAAAATCCTTAATGCAGGTGTTTCATTCTGTCCTTTGCCTGTTGCCATTATAATTTCTTCTCGCCAGTCGCCCCACAAATCTGCCGAGAGACAAACATTTCTCTTAGTATAGTTGTTTGTTGTTCCGCCGGTAAGTGTATAGTTACTGTTTTTACCGTCATCACCGTAAAATCTGTTAGTATATCCGTTTGCCGCGTCATACTTCTGAATTATATTAGAGTCAAGCAGTTCGCGTCCCAAATCACCGTCCCAATATACAAGGGAGTTATCAAATGAACCGTTTCCCGCTGCTGCCGGCTTAGCTTTTAAATCATTACCTGAAAAATCGTGCGCATTACTAAATCCGCTCGACCAGCCAATTGCCATAACATTCTTATTACCCTTGTCATATTCCGACTTAGCATACGCATCATCAATATTATCCATTACGCCGCGTCCGTTATCTCCTGAGGTTACAAGCTTTCCATCGTTCCAAAAAGATTTACCTGTGCTTGCAACACGCAAATTCTCCGCTTGCTTTTTATGGCCCTCGCCATCCTCTTTAACTGAGAATACCTCCTGCAAACCATCGTTATTAAAGTCGTTCATGTGCATAGCATCACCATGACCGTAGGGTGTATATCCAAGAACCGTTGTACCATCGTCATCAAGCGCAGCAGAGCCGTAGACAATCTCGTCCTTACCATCATCATCTATATCACCAACAGACAAATTATGGTTACCAGTTCTGTACAATGTCGAACCTCTTGTATTGCCGTTATGCTCCCACTGCATAGTAAGACTAACTCCGTCCCATGTATAGGAACGCAGCATTGCTCTGTCATAGTAACCACGACACATAACCGCGCTCGGATGAACGCCGTCCACATACGCGACAGCCGCAAGATAACGCGACGACCTGTTCATTTTTGCATCACCGTACCAGTGACCGTCGTAATAATCTTCGGTAATTATACCTTGTTCATTCGGCGGACCTATGGGAATTGCGTCTGTCGTACACAGCGCCGCTCCTGTTTCGCCGTCAAATATTGTATAATATTCGGGACCTATATTCTTGCCCTTTCTCAAAAATGTCTTTGAGTTGTCGGCATTTCTTATTTCCTCAGTATCCCCTACTTTAGTAACAAATTCTCCGTTGCCGTCAGTTGCGCCAAGACCTGTTATTGATACGATTTCAGATTTTCCGTCACCGTCAAAATCGTATACCAAAAATGGGTTTTCATGCGCTCCCGAGCGAACGTGAGGACCCAAATCAATTCTCCATTTGTATAAATGACCATTCTCATTTTTTGAAGCATCATTATTTTTGGGGTCTATCTCGTAACCGTCTATATACGTTCTGCCCGTAGTTCCGCCGCCTGCTGCATCCTTTGAGTTTGTCGGGTCCCATTTAAGGACGATTTCATAATCTCCGTCACCGTCCAAATCACCGACAGACGCATCGTTTGCACCGCCTTCGTTTGTGCTTGTACTGTAATAATTACCACCGCCGTTTGGAGCAGGTCTTTCAATCGGAATGTCAACATAGGCATATGAATTATAAAGCGTACCACCGTTATTCAGATGATTTGTCATTGTATCCACTACCTGTGTCGGCTGCAATATTGCCTCTTCCTTAGAAGTACCTGCGGGTACAACTATATATTTGTCCGTTTTTCTGCCGTTTTTATCGGTATAGCACGTAGCATCGTGTACGCCTGTTGTGTATATTTTATTCATGCTCTTAACGGTTGTTCCTCTGTAAATATCAAATGCCTGATTTTCCAGACTTTCTTTACCCAAAAGGCGCCAACTAAGATATACACCCTTATTTGTACCGAGATAACTCGCAATCAGACCGCGATTCAGTTCCTCCATAGGACGCGCAGCTTGTTGATATTGCGGTACTTTTGCCGCTGCCGAAGCAGTCGCGGCAAAACCCGTACAAATTGTTGCGCACAATGCTGTACAGGTAATAATACTTATAAATCTTTTGTTCATTTCTCTCCCTCTCTCTCCATGTTTCCGCAAAAAGATACAGATACACTATTATATATCTATTTTATAATAATTCTGTACTTTTCTCAATACAAAAATCCGCCCTGCAAAAGGCAAAAATACACAAACTTTAACCACATAAATTGTGCAAAATTACTGTTGCTGTAATGTAGTTTCATCATTCATTACATTAACAGCTTCACTGCCGACCGGTTCAGGAAGTTCGTTTGAACCCGTACCCATTAAATATACTATCGCAAGCGGCAGCAGAAGCGTTGCAAATATAACTATTATTATAACTGATATTACTTTTTTCACGTTATTCACCCCGATTATTTTATTCCTGTATCCGCAAAAAAAGAACCTTCCCGATGGGAGACACTGTTAAGACAGTAATTAACATTTTTTTGAATAACAGCATAGTTAGACTATGCTGTTATTCATTTTTGTTTGTAATAATGACATTGGCAGCAAACCAACAAAATCATAATAAATATCAATGCATTGTGTCCGTCTGCCATTGATTTTCTCTGGCACATAGACCTCAACGCGCTTTACCAAATCATTTAGAATGTCCGGCGTTAATTCCTGTAAATCAAAATATTTATGTACTTTTGCGATAAAACGCTCAACATTGTTGCTTTCCTGTTCCTGATTTTCGATTTCATAAGATAAGGTCTTGACCTTTTCTTTCAATTCTAATTGTTCCTGCTCATATTGGTCAGCAAGCATTTTGAAACGGCTTTCGCTTAACACTCCGTTTGTTTTATCCTCATAAATTGAAGTAAATAATCGGTCTAACTCTTTAATACGGTTTTCGGCTTTTGTTATTGCTCTTTTCTTTGCGGATAACTCTTTCTTGATAATAACTTTATGCTGTAAACCCATAATTTCTCTGAATGTATCTTCATACAACGAAATAAAATCAATTACCATTTTCAAATGCTCTAATACACCTTTTTCAAGAATAACAGCGCGGATATAGTGAGTGTCACAAACGTCTTTACAGTTTTTTCTTGAAGTTGAGCAGACAAAGTAATCTTGTCTTTTTTCAAAGTTATTACTTGTACAGTAATATAATTTCTCGCCACAATCGGCGCAATAAGCAATTCCCGAAAACATATTTGTTTTGCCCGTTTTAGTCGGTCTGCGCCTGTTCTTTCTTAACTCCTGCACTCTTTTCCAAGTGTCAACATCAATAATCGGTTCGTGAGTGTTTTCAAAAATTAATTGCTGTTCTTTTGGATTATTAATTTTCTTTTTTGACTTGTAGGATTGCTTATGTGTTTTGAAATTCACTGTATCGCCTATGTATTCTTGCTTTTCTAAAATGTCTGATACAGTATCAGCAGACCACTTATACGGATTATCAATTTGTTTTGAAATATTGATTATACCTGTCTGCTGCCAATGAGCATATGGCATTAGGATTTTTTCGGCTTGAAGCTGTTTTGAAATTTGTGCGGGACCATAACCATCTAAGCAAAGATGAAAAATCTTCTTAACAATTTCTGCCGCTTCCTCGTCAATAATCCATTGATTAAGATTATCGGGACTTTTCATATATCCATACGGCGGAATGGTTGTTAAGTGTTTACCTGACTCGCCTTTTGCTTTCATAACCGCTTTAATCTTCTTGCTCGTATCGCGTGCGTAAAATTCATTCATCAGGTTCAGGAACGGAGTAAAATCGCTGTCCATTTGATTTGCGCTGTCTATGTTATTATTGATAGCGATAAACCTAATGTTCTTTTCAACAAATAGAACTTCAGTATAGAAACCGACCTTTAAATAATCGCGTCCGAGCCTTGACATATCTTTTACAATAAGCGTCCCAACTTGATTATCCTCAATCAATCCTAACAATTCCGTCCAAGACGGACGCTGAAAATTTGTTCCTGAGAAACCGTCGTCAACAAAAAACTTTATGTTTGAAAAATTATTATCCATTGCATACTTCTCTAAAATATTTTTTTGATTTACAATACTGTTGCTGTCGCCCTGCAACTCGTCATCTCGGCTAAGACGGCAGTATAAAGCTGTTATTTTTTCAGACTGTTTATTCATAATTCAATCCCTCTCTTTCTTTGAAACAGTCTGTCAAAACAGGATTGTATAAATTCATTTTACCGCTTATCATCTGTTTTGTCAGCCCCTTTTGTAAAATTTCCGTCATTGCTCATTATCTTTAATATTTTTGTCGGTAATGTGTGCGAACCGTCATAAATACCTGAAAATATATAATCACAGGTATTCGTTTCATAAGTTAATTCAATTTCAGGTATAAACTCACCAAATGAGGTTTTAACTCTTATGGGTTCAGAATGTTTTTTCCTTTGCATACGCTTGTCCTTTCTATAAAAAGTATTTTAAAGTACATTATATGATTTGACTTTTTGATATATGCCTGATTTTCATTAAATGCCTTAAAACGCCGATAAAAAGTTTTCGGTTAAAAAACCTCTCATTTTCGGTATTTTCGCTACCAGCAAGCAAAGCCAATGTAGCCACACTTTCACTTTCTTGCAGGGGCAATTTTATCAAAATTCGCTACCAGCAAGCAAAGCGAGTGTGTACCCATTCGCGAAAAATCAAATTGCCATACTTGCTTAAACTTCGTTACCAGCAAGCACATCAAACGGGTACCCCGTTTGAAAATTTGATTTTTTATTTTGGGGAAATTCCCAAACCCTTTTTTGTATTTATGCGCATTATACAGGCTGAGTAAAATATTTTCGTACGCTTTCCCGGCTGGGCGCGCAAAACTTCTTTTGATATAATTATATTATAAAAATATTGAAAGGAGTTTTTTAATGACAGGTTTTATAGAAGAGTTGTATTATGGTAACATCAATCCAAATGTCAAAAAGCATATTAAGTCAGCAGATTATGATAAAGCTATGAAAACATTTTGTAAAAATGAAAACAGGCTTATGAAAAAGTTATCAGGCAGAAACTTAGACTTATTTAATGCTCTTGTCAATGCAAGTGATGAAATTACAGCCATAAGTGATGTTGAACATTTTAAACTTGGTTTCAGGCTTGGAGTACAGATGATATGCGACAGTTTGGTATTTAATGAAAGCAAAATTTTCAGAGATGTAACAGATGAATAGGAGGCTATGAAAATGAAAAAACAAATTATTACACTATCACTAATTGCCGCATTATCAGCGACATCAACAACAGCTTATGCCGCATCAATTCCAAGAGAAAGCACACCATTAAACGCAACGGAGGCACAAATCCAAATCACCGAAAATATTATAAGTGATATTCTTGACAAGGTACAGACGGACAAGCTCGGTTACACCTTAGCCGCAGGATATGCGAATACGAAAATCCGTAATGCAGTAATAGCAAATCAGACAGACGGCAACGGTTACGGTGTTTTGTCACCAATCGCACAAAACGCAATCCGAGTTATGCGTGATATGCAACTCCGCCCCGAAGCGTATGCAAAAGCGGAGGAAAAATTAAAGATATTGCTTGCCGACATCATCACTAAAGTTGAAAACGGAATGAATATGGACACCGCCATAAAATCAGCTTATGAGAAAATTTATCAATCTGTCAATCCAACATTCAACTATGACGAGCAATTTTCACTTGATACCTTTTACCGCGATATTCCCGCTGTCGGAATGGAAATGTTTACGGTTGCAAGAAAACTGTTATTAGAGGCCATACAATAAATAAGTAATGCTAAAATGAGGACTTGAAATATTCCAAGTCCTCATTAATATTATTGTGTTAGCCATCCATCAACACATGCTTGAATTCCGCATCGCCAATGATGTTCATCCGTTGCTTTTTCGCATAACATAATAGAAATATCAAGGAATTTCCGAATATCCGATGGAACAGGAGTAGTCTTATAATTATAAGCATTATCTACAATTCTCATAAATTGCTCCAATTCAAGTGGTATAATTTTCGATTTGCCACCATAAAAGGATATTGATAGATGATTTAGTCCATAAAAATGTGCAAATGTTGCAGGATTAATGGTTGGTGCAATAAATAAACAGTATGTGTCTTTGCCTGTTTTCTTTTTTAATTGTCCATAATGACGTGCAACAGACTCACTTTCTGATTCATATTGACGTTGACCTGCCTGCATAGTAACTTCTACTGATAAGGAAAAATCCTCGTAATCACACTCAATATCAGGCATATTTCCTGCAGCGGTAGATAGCGGCTGTCCAACATCATCAAAATTAAAATTCCCTTTGATATTACCACCATCAAGCATAGTCATAGCTCGCCATGTATTATATTCAAGCATCAAAGGCGCATCATAATACCCGTCTGAAATAATTTCATTAAAAGTATCCATAATTTCTGAATACAATGCATATGATTTTATTTCAGAAACTTGTTCGTGAATTACTGAATCTTTATGTTTTCTTACAACCTCATCTCGTAAATCCTTTAATTCCTCAAGGCTTTTAGATATCAACTGCCTTTTTGTAAAGGAACTAATACGCATAAGTACATCAATAATATTATCCTTATTATCAGTATATAACATTGGCGTATTGGAGTCGAAGAGATATTCTTTGTATGCTTTCGTATCATTTATAAATACCGGATCACGTTGAACTGTTGCTAAAATAAAATCAACTTCGGGTATTTTATTAGAAAAAATAGATATCGAACGATTTTTATGCGCTATAGAAATAAGCCCCGTATATCTTAAATACCGAAAACACGCATCCGTATAATCCCGCATATTGCTTTTTTGTGTAGAGATAAATTTTCTTAAACTTGCGTCTCTTGTTTCTCTTGTCTTTGTTTTTCCCGCAGCAATTCTATCTTTATGTATTTCTAAAATAGTATTTTCCCATACTTCATTTACAAATCGTTTATACTGTCCTTTATTCAGTTTTTTATCTTCCCTAAACTGTATGATAGCAGTTTCTATGTCATTAAATTTATGATAGTTTGTTAATTGAACAGCAAAAATCTTAAATTCATCAAATGTGATATAGTCTAATTCTCGTATCAATCTTAGAATTTCCAAATACGGCCGTATATAAAAAGTACCTTCAATGTTTGGATTTTCTATATGATAAGGTGACGGTAATTGGAATTTTAGCAATTGGCGTAAAAATATTTCTTGCGGACGTTTGCCATAAATAAATGCTTGTCCCGCCTTTGTGAGCTGTATGTAAGGTTTTAAATCAATAAAGCCTAAAGCTTTTGGTGCACGAGTAATCCTATCGCGCGCACTAAGAGCTTTGTCTTTCGGCGATCCTTGCCCCTCAAAGAAACTACTTTGTGCTAATTCATCAATAAATTATTCTTGAGTTGCTGTATTCCACACTTCACCTGAAAATTTTTCGTTCAACAATCGTATCTCTGGTAACATCTTTGCAGGGGTTCTTGGTGATGTTGTAAAAAATAATATTTTATTCTTTATTCTTGCCATAACATACTTCCCCCTTTATAATTTTTAA
>CAJTUY010000014.1:0-10079 GCA_910579415.1 uncultured Clostridia bacterium
CTTACCTGCCGTCTTTTCACCCAGCGAATAATTCATACTTACAAGCGAACAGTCTTTCATTATTTCAAAATCATTTTCTTTTCCTATTTTAGCCTCTATCCCATCACTGCTGCTTGATTCAATAAGTTTTTTCAGATTTTCCTTATCCTCTAAAAATGTAAAAATCTCCTGCGCCTTATCGACATCGCTGTATTCGGGATATTTCAATATTGATTTTGCATTGTTTACATATATCTCTGTTTCGCTGTCTTCCGTTATCGTATCATAAACAAAATGCATTATGTCTATAAGCGTCTTTGCCGACAGCGGCACTCTGTTTTCAATCTGTTTCTGAATAGACTGTATTTTGTCAAACGTTATCTGTGCCGCTTGAAGTCCCGAAAGGTTCTGATTCAATATCTCCGCAATTTCACGGCAAGATATTTCATCAAGGTCAACATTCATAACCTGACTTCTTACTGTGCGCGTTACAACAATCAGCATTGCCGTCCTGTCTGAAATCATTACAAGGTCAATCTTTTTTATCTTAAAATCAGGCTCTTTCGGTGATGTTATAACCGTCGTATAATCAGTAAGGCTTGACGCAATAGCTCCCGCATAGCGTATAACCTTTTCCAGACGGCTTACGCGATTTTCAAGGACGTTCTGCAATTCAATTATGGACTCTATACCGATTTTATAGTCCTGCATAAGCGAATTGACATAAAACCGATAACCCTCGTCCGACGGAATACGTCCTGCCGAAGTGTGAGGCTGAATAAGATAACCCATTTCCTCCAAATCCGCCATTTCATTTCTTATAGTGGCGCTGGAAAGTCCGAGATTTTCCTTTTTGGAAATTGCCCTCGAACCCACAGGTTCCGCAGTGCCTATATATTCGTCAATGATTGCTTGCAGGATTTTTTGTTTTCTGTCGCTTAAATCCATATACAATCATCCCTTTCCTTTCTTTATATCGCGAACATTTTGTTAGCACTCATTCCTTCCGAGTGCTAACAAGTATAAGATACCACTATTAACCTCAGTTGTCAAGCACTTCTTTAAACTTTTCATAATTTATTAACAATTTACACAAATTCACACAAAATTGAGTTTGAAACGTCTATTCCGCGCGGTGTCAGCGCATATCTTCCGCCGTTATATGTCATAAATCCCATGCTTACAAATTTATTAAGCTCCGCTCCGTACAGTCTGTCAATTTTTTTGCCGAACTTTTTGAAAAACACATTTTCGTCTATTCCCGAAATCATCCGCAAACCTGTAATTATAAATTCCGATATTCTGTCCTGTTCTGTAAGAACTACCGTTTCACGCGGCGCCCCCTGCAAATAAGCTTTTATATCAGAAGTATTAAAATATCTGTTCGCTCCGTCATACGAATGTGCCGCAGCTCCAAGCCCAATATACTTTTCAGCCGTCCAGTACTTTATGTTATGACGACATTCAAAGCCGTTTACGGCAAAATTAGATATTTCATACTGCAAAAATCCGTTACGTTTTAATACATCCGCTGCTGCCGCGTACATACCGTGTTCAGTATCCTCGTCAGGCATATCCAACATACCTGCGTCATATTCCTTTGCTATCGGCGTTCCTTCCTCAATTATCAGGCTGTACGCCGATATATGCTTTACAGGCAGTGATACCGCCGTCTGTAACGTTGACATCAGGCTCTGTTCCGTCTGTGACGGCAGAGCTGTCATAAGGTCAATATTTATATTATCAAATCCCATATTTTTCAAATGACAAATTGTATTATATGCCGTTTCAGAGTTATGTATTCGCCCAATCTGCTGCAATTCATTATCATTAAACGACTGAACTCCTACACTTATTCTGTTTATTCCTCCGGCAAGAGCCGAGCTTATCTTATCATCATCAAGCGTACCGGGATTTGCCTCAATTGTAAACTCATATTCATTGCTTATCTCAAACAAATCAAAACACATATCCGTAAGTCTTTTTAGCTGCTTTGCTGTCAATACGGTAGGTGTGCCGCCGCCAATAAACACAGTATCAATCTTTTCGCCGTAAAACCCACGCGCCTCATTTTCAAGCGCGTCTATATACTGTTCAGTCAAATTCTCCATTCCGGAAAAAGATACAAAATCGCAGTACTTGCATTTCTGCTTACAAAACGGTATGTGAATATATAGTCCTGTCATTTATTATTCCTTTCACAAAAAAGGAGCTGTTCATCAGCTCCCCTGTAATTTTTATCAGTCCTCGCTATGGTGACATTCTTCATCGTCACAGTCACATTCAAACTCAAGCTCAATTTCCTCGTGACAATTTGGACATATAATAGCATTGTCGTCATCTATCATATCAAAATCAATCATAACGTCCTCGCCGCAGCCCGGACACTGAATTTCAAAATAATCATCACCGTCGCCGCTCTCATAATCGTCGTCATAATCATCGAAAAAATCTTCGTCATCATCTTCGTCTTCGGCATAATCCTCATCGTCAAATTCATCATCGCCGTAGACATCATCAGCCATTGCAAACATGCACTCGTCAAGTTCATCGACAACGTCCTCAACATCATACATTCTGTCGTCTATTTCCTCAATAGCGTCAGCCATCTCGCCCATAACCTCAAGCAGCTTCATAATCAGCTTGCCCTCGTCACTCTTCGGGCTGATGTCAAGACCGTCCGCATAGCCTTTAAGGTATGAAACCTTTTTAATTAAATCTTTCATAAGTATACCTGTTAATTCCTTTCAAATAACCCCGTGAGATTATTTAACTCTTTCCATATACTCTCCTGTTCTTGTATCAACTCTGATTACCTCATTTATATCAACAAACAAAGGTACCTGAATTGTAGCGCCTGTTTCAAGCGTTGCCGGCTTTGTTGCGTTAGTTGAAGTATTTCCGGCAAAACCAGGCTCCGTTTCGGTAATTTGCAGCTCTACAAATGTAGGCGGTTCAACACCGAAAACATTACCCTTATATGACATTACCTTACATACGTCATTTTCCTTGACGAACTTCATCTGCTCCTCAATCTCACTCTTGGCAATATCAAGCATATCAAAGGTTTCATTATCCATAAAGTGATAGAAATCATCATCACCGTATGAGTATGCCATATCCTTTCTGTCAATATGCGCCTCTTCAAACTTTTCTGTCGGTCTGAAGGTTTTTTCAACAACACCGCCGCTTATTATATTCTTTAGCTTAGTTCTTACAAACGCAGCTCCTTTTCCCGGCTTAACGTGCTGAAATTCGACAATCTGATATACGTTCCCCTCATGTTCAAAGGTTCTTCCGTTTCTAAAATCGCCTGCTGTAATCATAAATATATCCTCCTGAATCTTTTGTGATTTATCTTATCATATATATTCTAATATATTTTTCCTAAAAAATCAAGTCCCTATTACGATAAATTTTACCAAAAAGAAAAGCAGAGAATTTAAGTCTTACGATATATAGTTATATTCAGTTAATTACTTTCTGCAAGCAATTCAAGTACATTCAGAAAATATTCCCAGCAGGCAGCAACAGATTTTACGCTGATTTTCTCATTCGGTGTATGGACATTCACAATATCCGGTCCAAAAGACAGCATATCTGCTCCTCTGAGTTTCTCAGACAATATTCCGCATTCAAGACCTATATGCGCGGTACTTATTTCAGCTTTTTTACCGTACATACTATAATATACACCGGCCATTATCTCTCTGAGCGGCGAACTTTCCGAATACTCCCACGCCGGATACTCATCGTTTAAACTAAGTTTCCCTCCTATATATTCCATAAACGCTTCATGCCGCCTTATTACAGTTCTTTTGCCATATTCTGTATTGGAACGTACCATTATACCTGTTTCAAGATAATGTCCGCTTATTGATACGCTTCCGATATTTGAAGATGTTTCCACAAGTTCCGGAGCTTCGCCGCTCATTAAATATATACCGTTAAAGCTGTTCATGAGCGCAAATATAATTTTTGCCGTACTGTCTTTATCTGCCGCCCAAGATACGTTTTGTACACTTTGTGCATATGCCTCTGCCTCCGGCTCAATGTTTCCGCACTCCAAACTAAGCTCTTTATTAAAATCAGCTGTAAGCCTGTTAAATTCCTCATGAAATTTCTCGTTAAAGCATACCACCGCCTCTGCTGTTCTCGGTATGACATTAAGCTTACCCCCTGACCGAATATCTGCAATACTTATACCTATATTCTTATTTAGTATATACATAAGTTCTGCAAGAGTACGCGCGGCATTTTTACGGCGCTTGTTTATATCCAGTCCCGAATGTCCGCCCGACAGTCCGTCTACAATTATTTTTACACTTATTATATCTTTTGAGGGTTTGGTAAAAGTAAGAGGATTTTTACAATCAAGACGCGCTGCACCTGCGCACCCCGCTATGAGGATACCCTCCTGTTCCGAGTCAATATTTATAAGTCTGCGTCCTTTAAGATATGTCGTATCAAGCGCTTTTGCTCCGAGCATACCGATTTCCTCATCAACGGTAAGCAACGCTTCTATCGGCGGAGCTATAATATCCTTCGATGCCAGAACCGCAAGAATATATGCCGCGCCAATACCGTCGTCACCTCCGACTGTCGTGCCGTCCGCCCACAGATAATTCCCGTCTGTTACAAGCTCAACACCTTCTTTTTCCATATCTCTTTCACTGTTTCCGTTTTTTTCACATACCATGTCCAGATGAGCTTGTAAAATAACCGGTTCACTGTTAATTCTGCCGTTAGTTCCGTCCCTGAATATCATCACATTGCCGTATTCATCGCAGCAGAAACCAAGTCCATGCTTTTGCGCAAAATCACGGCAATAACATTTTATTTGCTCCATATTCCCTGAACCGCGCGGTATTTTTGAAATTTCCTCAAAATAGCGAAATACTTCTCTTGGTTTCAGTTCATCAATTCTCATAAAACAACTCTCCCTTCGGATTTTCTTAAAACGCAAATATATCGCTCATCACAGAATACACGTTTTTTATTTAATAAGAGGGAGAGAGGGTCTTATTAAGGGGTAACAAGAAACACGTATATTCTGAGGTCAGCGATATATTTTCAGTATTTTTATTCAAGGTCAATTTTAAGAGCATGGCTTATTCCGCGTATATACCCTGCGGCAAAAATATTGCCGAGTACAGCATAGCCCATTTCCTTATCACTCTCGCCTGCCATTGTAGGCGTGTGGTCGGCACGGACAATACATTCGGGGGAATACCTATGAGCATATTCCATAAGCTTAACCATATCAGTCGTTCCGTTATCATGAAAGGTTTCTTTAAAATTATACGCTTCACCCTCAACATCGCGGAAATGCAGAAACTGAATTCTGCTGCCAAATTCCTTTATCAGTTCAAATACATCATCTCCCGCGAGCTTAAAGCACGACTGACAAAAAGTTATTTTATGCGAGGGACTGTCGGACATAGCCATTATACGTCTGTACGCCTGAGCGTTAATCACGATACGCGAATATCCGCAAAGCTCCGGTATAGGAGGGTCATCAGGATGCAGACACATAACAACTCCTGCTTTTTCTGCCACAGGAAGCACCCTTTTTATAAAATACTCGTAATTTTCCCACATTTTATCCGCAGTGATTTTAAGCGGCTTTTTTTCAGACCTATCTATATTAAAGCCGCAAGACACCGCGCCGCCGCGTTCCGATACATCATTATCTGTTCTGTACCAGCCAACTCCGCCCATAAAGTTATAGCAGAGCATTTTAATACCGAGTCTGCCCATATTTTCAAGCATCTTTTTATATTTTTCAATATCCTCGTCTCTGCCGTCAAGTCCAAGCTTTATTCTGTCCATATCAAACTCATCGCCTTCAAGACCGTAAAGCTGAAGTCCATACCTGTTAAATGCATCGCGTACAGTCTTCAGCGACTGATAGTCAGAAGGGTCATTTAACCCTGTAAGCTTAGGATTGGCTTTTGTTATCGCATATTTAATACCAAGCTGAGCGGCAAGACTCCATTGCGTACACTCTTTTGCAGGCAGCATCATTCCAAGCTTCATATCAAACTCCACTCCTTGTTAAAAATCCTCCGTCCACAGGAACGGTTATACCGCTTACAAATGCAGACATATTATCATTCAACAGCCAGTCAACAGTTCCAAGCAGGTCCTGCGCTTTTCCGAAGCGTTCCATAGGAGTATGGTCTATAACGCTTTTTCCGCGCGGCGAATAACCTGTTTCGGCAGTACCTAAAAACTTCTCGCTTCTCTCGTTAGCAAAAAATCCGGGTGCTATCGCATTTACGCGTATACCGGCAGGTGCAAGATAACCTGCAAGCCACTTTGTAAGTCCCACTACGGCGCATTTGCTCATAGCATATGCGGGAACCTTTGTAAGAGGGCAATAACTATTCATAGATGCAAAATTTATTATTGAACCTCCCCCGTTTTCAGCCATTTGTCTGCCGAATACCCGTGACGGTATAACGCTGCCGATTGTATTTATTTCAAGAACTGATTTAAAAGCCCCCATGTCTATATTAAAGAAACCCTTAAACTCAGCATCATCTGTGTTAAATTCACCCTGCACATAGCTTTTGTTTGTGGTCATAACCTTTCCGTTATTGCCGCCTGCACCGTTAATCAAAAAGCTGCATGGTCCGAAGCATTCATACACTCTCTTTGCCATTGCCGTTATCCCTGCTTCGTCTGTAACATCACACGGTTCAACCGCGCATACACCGCCAAGCTCATGAATTTTATCCGCTGTTTTTTTCAGTTTATCGGTGGTCCTTCCCACAAGCACAACCTTAGCACCCTTTTTTGCAAGATTAACCGCAATTTCCGAGCAAAGCGTACCGCCTGCACCCGTAACAACCGCAATCTTATCTTTGAAAAATTTATCCATTATAATATCTCCTTTTTTATACCTGCGGCTGCTGCCGCATTTTTACAGCATATTCTCTTTACAAGTTCTCCAAGTGTATCGGTATCCTCTGTAAATATGCCTCTTTCCTTCTGTCTGCCTATCCAGGCGCAAAGCACGCGTCTGAAATAGTCATGACGTACAAACGACAACACGCTTCTTGAATCTGTTGTCATACCTATAAATTCATACAAAAGCCCGAAGGAGCTTATACTGTCAAGTACACCTGTAATTCCCGAATAATGGTCGCACCACCACCATGCAGGTCCCTGCTGCACAGGAGATGGCATATTGTCACAGCTATACGAGCCGCACAACACCGCTATTTCCTCATTATACGCAGGATTGAGTGTAAACAGCAGAGTTCTCGCCAGACCATGTTCACTGCCTTCCACATCGTCAAGCAGTCTTGTAATATGACGCACATCAAAATTACCTATACCTGCAAAACCGCCTGCCGGGCCTGCTATTCTTCTCAGCCGACTGCTTGTATATCTCAGCGCCCCTATGTGCAGCTGTACCGTCCACCCCCGCATCGCACATTCATCGTATGCTATTCTTAAAAGCTCTGAATTAAAATACAGCATGTCATTGTCTGACAATTCCCCGTCAGAAATCAGTTTTTTCAGGCGGTCTTCATTTTGACCGTCATCACTTTTATACTGAAATCCGTCATCTGCGGCATAATCAAAAAACTTTCCGCCTGCTCTGTCAAACACATCAAAGCGTTTTCCCAAAGCCTGCTTCAGCGCTTCAATTGAATTTATATGTATACCTGTATTTTCGCTTAACCTCTGTATAAAATCAGGCGTCGGATTTTTCATATCGTCACTTCTTAAAGACGGCGCAATTGCTGACTTATCTTTAAATCCCGATATGTCATCATTTAGCAACATACACGGTGAACAATATTCAATATTAAAACGCGAGAGTATACCGCGCGAAGTATAAGCCTTATCTTTAAGCATCTCATTAAGCCTATTCCAAAGTGTCTGTGCATTTTCCGTGCAAATCGGAATATCCAGATTAAATACCATGCTAAGTTCCATCTGTGACCAATGCTTCAAAGGATTGCCCGTCAATCTTGGAAATACCGTACACCACGCATTGAATTTTTCATAATCAGACGCATTCCCTGTTATATACTTTTCCTCAATGCCGCACATCCGCATTGCGCGGTGCTTATACGGGTCACCTCTGAGCCAAAGCTCTGTTATATTTTCATAACTGTAATCAGTAAGCACCTCTTTAGCGGCAAGATGATTATGGTAATCTATAACAGGAAGCTTCTCCGCATATTGATGGTACAGGCTTCTTGCCTCAGACGTATCAAGTAAAAATTCATCATTCAATTTCAGTATCCTCCTGTTCTATTTCTTTAACTGACAGCATTATACAAACTGCGGCAAGCGGCGCCGAACACAGCCACACAGCTCTGACGCCCAGTTTTGATGTTATAACCGTGCCGATTACCGCACCTGCGGTAAATAACAATATCATATAAATATATATCAAAGCAATTTTCAGATTTTCTCTGTCCCTGCTCCTGAAAAACTTATGTAAATATTCGGTGCCGCTTCTTAAATTGCCGGTACAAACAGTAGTGGAAACAGCATTGCCGTTTATTCTCTTAAAGCTTTGTACCTGAACGGCACATACAAATGAAATCATACAATTTACAACATTATCAATCGCTCCGCAGGGGATAAATCCTGCAACTGCAAGAGTTATCATTTCCAACACTATAACCATCTGCCTCCAGTGAAACATACCACTGTAACTTCGTCTTATTTTCTCCGCAGTAAGTATACCTATTACAAAAGAAAAAACCGGTATAAGATAGGGTAATGCCGCCTTAAAGTTTCCATTTGCAATATTCATTCCGAAAAAAGCAATGTTCCCTGTCTGTGCATTGGCAAAAACGCAGCCTCTTATCGTGTAGGTATACGCATCAAGATATCCCCCCACAACAGCAAGCAAAGTCCCCGTTTTAAGACTTTCTGACATTTGCTTCATTCATGACCTCCCGTCGGCTTTCTGCTCTTTGAAAAAAGCCAGTCGTACATTTCATCATTTACTGAAGCATACTCATCCACGCTCATATGGTCTGCGTCCTGATAAATGCTTATTCTGATTGTGTCACTCCCCAGTGCGGTCAGCTCATTATATATTTTACGGGCAGTGGATACAGGCACTATGCAGTCCTCTGAGCCATGAAATATCCATATATTTTTATTCTTATACAGATTAGTATAAGACAGGTCAGCGCCGCCCGCTATTGTAACATTAGCTGCTGACCAGTCGGGATACATCTGCATAATCCGCCATATTGCATGCGCTCCCATTGAACGTCCCATGAGGTATATCCTGCACATATCACCGCCGTATTCATTCGCAACAGTATCCGCAAGCCGCTTCAGTGATGTACAGTTCGGACTTCCTCCGAGTTTTGAATAATCAAACAGTCTGTCCTCAGGTATCGTTATACGTTCACTGCCCATCCATGTTTCATTCTCAGGGCATTGCGGCGCAAGCACAATACAATCTCCGCGTCCTATAAGATGACGTATATAACCGTTATCAATATGACGCATATTATCATTCCCTTTAAAACCCGAGCCGTGCAGATACATCACAACAGGTATTTTTCCCTCATGTTCCGGTACAAACAATCTATACTTCATAACCGCACCGCTCTGCAATGTAAAACTGTCCTGTGTCATAACCTCCGCCGGTATAACATTATTCATGACTATGCACACTCCCTTAACTTTTCTTTATAAACTCTATAAGCTCTGTTCCTGCGCTGTCAAAATCTACTCCAAGCATATATTTTCCACAAACGCGTATATTGTCCGAAACTGTTTTAAGTTCACTGCTCTTTGTTATCTCATTTCTTACTGTTTCATCAATTTCAGGTTTTCCCATTTCTGTCCATCTGCTATACGCATTGGCGTTATTTCTGTCAATCCTTGTTCTTCTTATTTCATAATTACCTTCTATACCGTCTATGCGTACCGTAATCGTTTTTTCAGTGTTCTCAAGCGTATACACTGCAATTACAATATTCCCGTTTTTATTGACAGTTGCTATACAGTCCTCCGAGCCTGTTTCCAGCCATTCATTACCCAGACGCGAAGCAAGGCAGTAACCGTTATAAATAGGCTTTTTAAAACCGCTTTTAGTAAAAAAGCTT
>CAJTUY010000014.1:10089-27698 GCA_910579415.1 uncultured Clostridia bacterium
CCGTCAAAATCATATACCGATTTATGCTGTCCCGACAGGCAAATAAGCATATACGGCATATTTACTCCGCTGTCTGCAATAAGCTTTATAAGCTTAAAATAAAATGCGGGGAAATATTCATTTTCTCTGAAAATCATTTCAGGATTTTTCTTGATGCTTAAAAAACCTCCTGCTGCTGCACCCCATTCATCCATGATTATTTCAACATCATTCAGACCATATTCCATGAGCATATCCTGCATCATAAGAACACGCTTTAAAATATTTTCGGGATTCATCTTTCCGTCTGTATTACTGTACTTAATATCCGAATATGAGTGAATTGACACAAAATCAAGTTTTGTTCTGTCCTTTGCCGCATGCTCAATAAACGCGCGTATAAACCCGTCACAATATGCCGCTGACGGTCCTCCTGTCTTAACATACGGACATACTTTTTTCACGCCGTTTACAAATGAGTCGTAAAGCTTTATATACTCATCTATTTTATCCGTGTCATTATCGCTTTCATAATCAAAACAGGTTTTTGAAGTCACCCAGTATTCATGGTCAGGCTCGTTCCAGCAATGGAAATACCACTCACCCAAACGCTCAGCTCCGTACCGCTCCATCAAATGTTCGGTATACCTGAAGCATATCTCTTCCCACAGTCTATAATCATACGGCGGCGAATTGTTGATACGCTTACCCTTATAACGAGGTATGCCCGTGTCCTGTTTTGGATTTTCCGCAATGCAATCAGGCATAAAGTTAAAGCATATCAGAAGCTTAAAGCCTTTTTCCAGAAGATAATCTATTCTTTGGTCGTTAAGCGTAAAATCATAGCTTAAATCACCGTTATCGTTTCTCGAAACAATATCCTCAAGCATGGCATAAATACGCACAAATTCTGCCGCGCGGTCCTTTGCAACAGTTTCAAGTATGCGTTTGCCCCAATCGTCTTCAATTGCATCTGTCGGATGGAAATGCAGCGCATTCCAGAAATTATTAACTTTCGTTTTTTTGCCTCGTAAATCAATATCTACCATAGCAGCACATCTCCTCCTCGAAGCTTATACAAAGCCTCAGCAAAATAGTAATCACCGTATATCAGCGGTAAATCCTGCAAGCCGTCATGGTATGCTTCACAGCCGTTTTTAATCAGCGTATCATTTTCACAATCCCAGTCCGCATAATCACGTTCGGTTGCCTTTAATATACGCATTGCCGAATTAAAGTAGAGCTTTTTTTCATGTTCCGGCACTATTCTGTAAAGCTCTAAAAGTCCGCATGCCGCACAGGTGCCTGCCGATGTATCATGATACACAGGCATATCCGGCGCGCGAAAATCACACAGCGGCACGCTGTCTTCTGTCAGATTTGCTATAAAATAATGCGCCGCGCGCTTGGAAGCATCCAAAAATGCAGTGTTGCCTGTATGGATATAACTTAGTACAAAACCATACACAGCCCATGCCTGACCGCGTGACCATGACGAGGTTTTTGAATTATAGCCCTGAGTCTTATCGGGAATTGTTACTTCTCCTGTCTGTATATCATAATTTATAACATGATATACAGACCCGTCCGGACGAAGATGATTTTTCATTGCCGACATTGCATGCTTTTCCGCTATAAGCTTAAATCTCGGGTCATGAGTAATGTCAGACGCAAGATATAAAAGCGGTAAATTCATCATACAGTCAATTATGGAATAACCAAGTCTGTCCTCTCCGTTCCATGCTCTTATGTATTCCGCGTTTATATTATATCGTGCCGCCAGAGCCGAAGCGGCGGCAAGAATCCTGTTTTTAGAGTCCCGTCCTCCGAACAGCCTGTAATTTGCTCCTGCCGACAGCAGCCACATAAAGCCCGTATCATGATTCAAATCATCTGCATTTTTCAGGGCTTCATCAAGCAGCATCTCATTATATTCAGCGATTTCCCGATACCGCTCATCTTTACTGCTCATATACATAAGCCACATAAGTCCCGCCCAGAAACCGTTAGTCCAGCGTCCTATTTTTTTATAACGCCAGTCGTCATGAACACCGTTTATTGTAGTATACGGTATCTTTTCCGCGCTTCGTTCGCGAACATATCTGAGCTTGTTTTCAAGCTTTCTCTGAGTTTCCTCAATCCATTCAATATGGGGTTCAATATATTTATCCATAAACACACCTGCTAATTTCTTTCTGCTGTTTCTATCATCATATATACCATTTTTGCCGCTTCCGCTCTTGTGGCAAATGATTTGGGATTTACATTGCCGTTTTCATCGCCGGATATTATATCAAGACTACTGAGCTTTCTGACTGCTTCGGCAGCATAGTCAGAAATAAGGTCACTGTCATTAAATTCACTGCCTTTGCCGGTATATTCAATGTCCTTTAATACATTTGAAATAATAACCGCAATATCCTGACGCGTTATTTTGTTCCCTGTACCGAACTTCCCTTCACCTATTCCGCTTATTACTTCTGCACTCACGGCAGAGCATATATACGGATAATACCATTCATCCGGCATTACGTCGGAAAATCCGCACTCATCACCCTGTTCCAGTTCAGCCGCCAGAACTATAAGCTTTACAAATTCTTCACGCGTTACATTTTCCATAGGCATAAACTCGTTTTCTGTTCTGCCGCTTATAATCTGGCGTTTATAAAGCTCTGTTATATATTTTTCCGCCCATGCCGCCTGATTTAGGTCATTAAAAACAGGTTCATTATCATGTTTGGGCAATTCGGTAGGTACAGGCTCAACTGAAGGTTTAGGTGTAACGGATGGTTTCACCTGCGGCTTTACGGAGCCTCCTCCACCGCCACCGCCTAAGGACGGAAATATCTGTTCGGTTCCGCTTACGCTTATTGAAAATTCCTTTTCCGCAGTCGTACCGTTACTGTTTACCACTGCACTCAATTTAACTCCCTGAGCTTTATCGCCTCTTTTTACCGTAGCCGTATAAGTGTTATTTCCCTCTGACAGCGATATTACTGACGTATTTCCTGAATACCACTTTACTTCTGCATCTTTTATAGTTTTTTGAAGTTGGAAACTATTTTTAACAGCCCCCGAAGGAAGTCCCGACAATTTAACAAAATCGGCTGATGTTATAATGTCCTCTGCCGTAACAATATTTTCATCGTTTTCATCAGCATATACGCCTGCTTCACGTATACCCGCGCTGCCGTTTGTTTTTATCTCAAGCCTTAAATACATGGCATCCTCAGAAGGGAATGTGATTTCATTGATGCCTTCATTCACATCTGTTTCCTGAATTTCCCGCCATTCTGTACCGTCCTCCGAAAGATATATTCCGATGTTTTTTATATTCTCACTTTTATATGGTACTATTACAATGCTGTTCACACGCTTCTTATTAAGAAGCATATAGTCTATGCAAAAGTCTGTATCCTGCGAATAATATGTTGATATATCATCATCATTTGTATTTTCCATATCAGTATCCCCACTGATAATACGAAGTCCGTAAATCAGATTTTTGCTGCTGTCACGCAATATTTTGGCATCAAGCGCTTTTTCTGCACAGGCTTCGCCCTTTTTAATCTTAGCCGTAAGCTTTACCGGTATATCTTTATCTCTTTTCAATACCGTATAGCCGTTATCTGAAATTTCTATACATGCCTGAGGTTCAGCGGACCATTCAATCTCTGCGCCGTAAAATCCTCGAGGCAGAATACCGCTTTGAGTAAAAATATTATGGGTTAATTCAAGATTTTTTTCGTTAAATCTAACCGCTTCCTCATCGGAAACCTGTTTTAAAACAGTTGCGTCCACCTCTATTGTAACTGTACCCTCAGGATAATCGTTTCTTCCTATAACCGCCCTGAGCCTGACTTTTTTATCCGCATCCTCAGGCTGTTTTAAAAGCATACCGTCATCGGCAATATATTCGGAGCTTTCTCCGTTTTCATCAAAGGCATACCAGTCGATTGTAACGCCGTAGCTTTCAGGATACGGAAGAAATAAATCTCCCGTTACCGCATCAAGCGAGCTTCTCATTTCATCAATTTCTGACTGAACCTTTTTGACAACACTTTTTACAGCATTTTCGGCATCAGTAATAAGCTCATAATTATAAAGCTTTAACTGAGGCATATACTTTTCTGCATTGCCGTACAGCATACAGTACGCCGTATCGGTAGATGATATTTCAAGTTTGAATGCCGCGTCTGCACCGACACTGTTTATATAATCCGTAACATCCCACTCAATCCATTCCTTCTGTGAAGGATTTTGATTTATCGTTACGGAATATGTCCCCTTATGATTTATTAAATCCTGTGAGCTGTTCCATGTCATATCAGCTGTACAATTGTCTGCATTGGGATAGTCAAGAGCTGTTATCGTAAGAGTAAATGCTCCCTGCATAAAATACGGCTTTAACCTCAGTACAGCCTTAGGAGTATACGGAAAAGCAGATGTATCAAACGGGAATTTAACAATACCTATATACTTTGTTTTGCTCTTTACATATGAATATATAACACTGTCAGGTGAACTCACCTCCGAATTGCTGCGTATATAATTTGTAAGACTCGGGTTATATACCCCCACCGGCGGAACGTACAGTTTAAAGCTTTTAACCCCGCTTAAATCACCGTTTCTGATATCCGCCGACAGAGTTACTACCGCATCACCGTGCATAGAGGACGCAGGGCGGTTTACATGTGCGGTATATGTATCGCCTTCCCTTTCAAGGCTTATTACCGATTCAGTATCGCTGCGCCATTCCACTTCGCTTTTATATCCGTCATCTCTGTCAGTTCCGAGTACGGCAGGCAGGGTAAAATCTTCAGTAACCTGATGCTTTTTTTCTATCTGAAGCGACATTGTATCCTTTTTCAGATACCCTTCCCGTCCCGATGATACCACAAGCTGAGGAATATTGTCCGCACTGGTTGTACCCTTGCCGTTATCCTGATATATTCTGAAATAATCGCTTGGAGAATAGGCGTCTGTACCGCATATCAAAAATGCACATTCTCCGTCACCGTTTTCATTTTCCTGACGCATCCGCTGCTGTACATAATCTGTTACGTCAAATTCCAGATAATCGGCTGAGGATACACCCTCCATATCCAACAAAGCAAGCAAAGGCACCTGTTCACTGTCGCGCGCGGCAAGTATTCCAAGCTTATTTGCAAGGTCATAATTCATGCCTCCGTCTGACCATTGCGACATCATATTATCATCACTTATACCATATATTGCAATTTTCGGCAAACCCGGATTTTGGTTTACCCTGACCTTCAGCGCTATATGATTTGCTGTTTCACAAACAGCCTCCAGACTATCTGACGCGCCTGAGCCGTAACGGAACCTCATTACTCCGATACGCTCGGAGGAGGCTCTACCGTCTACAATCATTGTAGTATCACCCGAATAATCGTTAGTACCGTATCCCTTTCGTATATAGGTATCATACTCAACAGGAATTGAAAGCGTAAAGCTTTCCTCCTCCGCCTTTACCTGTACACCGCCTAACGAAGCACATGCCATGCAAATCATCAATATATGGCAAAATATTCTTTTTGTCATCGGCATAGTTATCTCCTCCAATTCATTTCTATTGTCTTACTTATTATTCTGCTGTTTTATAAACACTTGAAGCCGCAGATGGCATCATGTTATCCTTCCATACAAACACACCTATTCTGCCAAGCTGACCGTCTGCATTTATATCCACTCTGGTAGCAATATCAAGTCCCCACATATGGAGCAGTACACCGTCTGTACCGTATGTTGCAATATACAGCTTTTCACCGTCTTTAAACTCTGTACCGGCAATTGTTCCGGCAACTATATGCTGTCCTTCTCTGAAATTGGAAATTTCCTTTCCGTCAGTTGTGAATGTCACTATACTAGGCAGTATGGTAATATGAAATTTCTTGCTTTCGCTGTAATTTCCGTTTATTACCGTTGCCGTAAGAACAACATTGGTTTTCTCTGCAACAGCCTGAACCGACGCATTTTCTCCGTCTATTGTTATAAGCCCGCTGTCAGATGTCCATACAATCCGGGAGCCGCGTTCACCGGAAACAGGCAGTCTGAAATCTCCGTATGCCTGACCCAAAATAGAAATCGCCGCCATATCCGCCGCTGTATCGTCATTTCCGACCGGAACTATTTTAACATTAAAGCTTCTTGTGGTTACATAAGTACCCTTAGTAACTGTTGCCGTCAGTGTTGCCGGCGTTTCAGCCGTAACCGCCTGAACCACTGCATTTTCTCCGTCTATTGTTATAAGCTCACTGTCGCTTGACCATGTAATCTGTGAACCGTTTTCTCCTATAAGCGGCAATGTGAAGCTTCCGCTTATTTCCTTTGAAAGGTTAATTGCAGCCGCGTCTGCTTCCGCGTCTGCCGCGCTTGTA
Organism: uncultured Clostridia bacterium; assembly: GCA_910579415.1. GTDB lineage: Bacteria > Bacillota > Clostridia > UBA1381 > UBA1381 > Hominilimicola. The sequence continues at coordinate 16,470 of CAJTUY010000014.1, forward strand.
TCACCGCCGGCAGGAACAATTTTTATATCAAAGGTTCTTGTTGTTTCGTTATCACCTTTCTTTACAACTGCCGTCAGTGTAACCTCTGTTTCCTCATTTACTTCTGAAACAACAGCATTTTCACCATCAAATGAAACAACATCACTGCTGCTTGACCATGTAATCTGTGAACCATGCTCACCCAAAACAGGAACCTTAAACGAACCGCTCACTACCTTTGAAATGCTGATTGCCTCCGCATCTGCCGTCACATCAGCCTCTGTATTAAGAGGAATTATCGTGATTTCAAATTTCTTTGTATCTGTATAATTTCCGTTAGTCAGAGTTGCGGTAAGCTCTGTAATCGTTTCTTCCGAAACCTTCGCCGGCGTTGCTGTTTCTCCTTCTATTGAAATCAAAGCGCTGTCTGCCGCTGTCCATATAATCTGTGAACCATTTTCTCCTGCAAGCGGCAGGGTAAAGCTTTCGCTTACCTGATTTGGTATTGTAAGAGCTTCTTTATCCGCTGCCAGATTATCTCGCGCGGCAGGAATTATCGTTACTTCAAATTCCTTTTCTCTTGTATATTCACCCTTTGTTATAACCGCCTTCAGTATTACCTTTGTTTCCTCCTGAACCTCCTGAACCGTTACCGAACCATCCTGATTATTAACGATAACAAATTCACTCTCTGCCGACCACTCAATTTGCGAGCCGTTTGCGCCTGTTACGGGAACGGTAAAACTTGTTTTTGTTTCTTCGGGAACTGTAATAGCGTTTGCATCATTCGCCGCCGCGCCCGCATCTCCGCGTAAAATTTCCAAATACGGTCTATGCTCCTGAGTGTCACATTCACGTGTGTCAAAATACGCCTGAACGCTGTCTCCGTAAATTCTTAACGCATATATACCGTCATTCTGTGATTTTATGTAATCTGTAATATCTATTGAAATTACATTTCCTATTTCACTGTATTTAATAGTTTTATTGGCAATCACTTCTCCTGTGCCATAACCTTCAAGCGCCGAGTCCAACAGCCCCAGTTCAGCTCCGGTATTATATGTAAGTGTTTCTTCGTCCCACGAAGTTTTATCATTTCCCTCAAGTCCGTAAACCGTAATCCCAAAACTATCTTTATCAGCAGCGGGATTCTTAATTTCTCTGAGATGCAAGTTCAGAACTGCCTCGCCTATTTCATCAGCATTTATATCCATTACGTTAAAACGAATAAGATTTTGTCTGCCGCTGCCGTGTATATACAAATTTTTTGTATCATTAAAGTTATTGTCAGGATTGCTCTTCTGCGCATAACTGTCGGCAGTAGGTACAGCTTTTACGATATCAGATGTTATGACCGCCGGTACTGTTACAATAAATTCTTTTGTTTTGATTGTTTCGCCGACCGTAATGCTTGCTGTAAGTGTTACCTGTTTATCTCCATCTTCTTCACCCGGACGCGTAACAACAGCATTGGCTCCGTCAATAGCAATTGCCGCATCTGATGACGTCCATACAATTGATGTGTCATATTTGCCAGTTAAAGGAAGCGTAAAGTTCTCAGACACCGTATCGTTTAACGGCTCTATTGCGTCAATTGCCGACTGCGCCTTTGCCTCGTCGCTGTAATCGGCTTCAAGTGAGAAAGTGTTGCACCTTACATCAGCGTTGCCTGTACCGACAATTGTAAATAAATACTTATTATCGGTCTGCGCCTGTATATATTTACTCACGTCAACCGATACGGTAACCTTTCCCGTATCCGTTGCCGTTCCCAACAAATCGCCCTTTTCTCTTAATGACGTATCATAAGGCTCATAGGTCGTAGTAGCTGCTTCGGGGTCTACAATCTTCGGCAGATAATCGTCCTTTGTCATACTCTCCTCTGATGATACGCCCAGAACCTTTAGAGTAAACTTTTCTTCGTATCTGTTCTGTCCTATGTTCAGCTTTACAACAGGAGCATTTTTTAAATATTCTGCTTCGGTTTCACTCGCTTCAAAGAAAAGGTAGCCGTGACGTGTGCTTTGAGTACGCAGTGTAGTCGCCACTGTGACCATTGGCGGTGTTTTAGTCCAGTCAACCCACCATTTTTGTGCGGGTGAAAGAGGCGTTTCCTCCGCCATAGCAGGTATACTTAACATTCCCAAACACATTACAGCCGCCAAAAGCATTGCAATTGTTTTTCTAATACATTTCATAATTTAGACCTCCTTTAATTATACATCATTCTGTATATAACCGCAGCAGCCATCGCACGGGTAAAATTGCCCTTAGGCTCTATTCTGCCATCATCTGTTCCTTGTATCAATCCGCATTCAACAGCTTTCTTTACATATTCATAAGCCCAGTCAGATATATCGGAAGTATCCGTATATTCAGACAAACCGCTTCCCTGTAAAGACTTATTGTCCATGTCTTCATAAACAAGCATAAGGATTTTAGCCGCTTCTTCACGGGTTACTTTTACATTCGGGCGGAAGCTTCCGTCCTCATAACCTGACACATATCCTTCATTTACAGCCGCGCTGACATAGTCTGCAAACCAATCCTTCTGCGCAACATCCGTAAATTCACCGCTGTATTTTTTCACTTTACCAAATGCGCTTATAATGATTTTCACAAATTCCGCCCTTGTAAGCGGTCTGTCGGGCTTATATGTATTATCCTCATAACCGTCTAAAACACCATTTTCATGAAGTTCTCCAATATACTTTTCAGCCCAGTGACCTTTTATATCCGAAAAACTGTTCTTTAAAACAGGTGTATCTGTCGGATTTGGTGTTTGTGACGGCTCTGGCGTATCCGACGGAACAGGCTTTTCAGTTGGTTTTGAAACACTGCCTCCTCCGCCACCGCCGCCACCGGCAGCAGTAAGCGCTCCGAAAAGCTTGGGAAGAACAAATTCTGCTCCGAGTTTTGATTTTAAAACACAGCCGCCATTTTTATTCTCACCAGTAACCTCACTGCCAAACATTACCTTACTGTCACCGCTTATAAAATATCCGCCTTCAGACATGTAATAAGGCACTGAAATTGTAATCTCTTTATCAAAGGTGATACCGTAATCAGCGTTGAATATTACCGACAGTCCCGCTTCACTTTCTTTTACCGAAAAATCCATCTCACCGTTCCAGCCAAGCTTTCCTTTTACATTGGCACCTTTCGGAATAGCTACCGTAATATTTTTCATGGTTCCGTTTTTCTTTAAAGCAAGCGACGCGGTATAATCGCTGTCAAAAGTATAGCTCATATTACTGCCCTTCACCTCAACAGGAAAAATGATTTTATCCGCTTTTAAAATAACTGCATTTCCGTCTGTTTCAAAGCTTCGCAGTATTCCGTTAAGTGTAACGGAACTTATTTTTTCATCAATATCTATTTTTACGTCTGATGTAAGGCTGTCAGATGTGTCTATGATGAGTTTGTCGCCGATACGGCGGACAGCAATATCTTTTATATTTTGTGACGAATGTATAATATTTCTGCCGTCTGTCTTAAGCTCTGAGCCGTTTACCAAAGCGGCATAATTTATTTTTCCGTCAGCGCCGTCTTCTGCATATATCATATCTGCATTTGTAGTAAAACCGCCAAATTCACGCACTGCGTTTTTACCCTCATGTGAGATATAATACGTACCTGATTTTCCGCCGTAGCTGATATTGGCTGCCGATGCGGAATTATCTATACTTCCGTCAACCTCTATTCTATTAAAATCTACTTCAATATTCTCACCGCTCCTGGTTGGAAATAAAAGAGTATTAAACACTGCATCTCCCTTTATTTCCTTTTCATAGAACGCATATTTTTCAAGTCTGTTTGCTAAGTCTTTATTCTTTATATAGCTCCTGCCTGTTTTAAGAACGGTATTATCCATATCGGCCTGTAAAATCTGTAAATTAGCAGTTCCGCTAAAATTGGTTTTTACCTTGCCTCTTGTTTTATCCAGTTCCATATTGGCTTTATTATCAGGATGCCAGTTCTGACGGTACATATTTTTTTCCGTCTTATCATGAGGCGCAACATAATCCGATACTATCCAAAATCCGTTATGAAGGAAAAATACATTCCTCGTATGTCTGAAGCCTGAATATGTTTCGGCAAAGCCTTCAGCCCTGTCAAAAGAATTATTTGCAATAAGCTTCATACCGTTCTCACCTATGTCGTAGCCCTGCGGTTCCTCATTTATTTCAATTGTATTATGCGCATATGTTTCGGTTCTTACTGTCGTGGCAGGCAGAAGCGGATTATATCCTCCGCCGTTACCGGCGTCTATAAGCAGCGGTCTGCCGTATGCATAAATATCAAGATGCAGGTCGTCAGGATGACCATGAGAATGTCCCGTTTCCGCAGTCATATGCGCAAACAGAGAATTTTCAGTCCAGCCGTCACGCATTATCACCGCTTTTTTTACAGGGAAGATAATTGATTTATATTCCTCAGGCTCTTCCACATCCGTTTTATGACTTTGCCAGCGAATCATGTCATCATCAAAATACTCGCCCAGTGTATACAGCTTATCAAAAGAAGTGCCTCGTCCTCCGTCACCGTACGGAACCATTTCACCGTCAGGAAAAAAGAAGTTTGCGTAAAATACCGAAAGACGATGAGCCGTATCCTTATACATATCAAGGTCCGTATAACCAATCTTTTCAAACAGCTCCACAGCTTCCAGTATTTCATCAATTACTCTGTGCATATATCCTGTGGTAGCCTCCTTATATGCGCCGTCAGCATGAGTAATCTTTGTTCCTATTGTTGTATCAAGTCTTGAACGCGCTCTCTCATAATAAGACGCATCGTGAATTTCAGGAAGGTACACCACCAGTCTTGTAAATCCCAAATCAGCCGCACACATCTGATTTACCACGCTTGGCGTAGAAGCCGTATCAAAATATTCCATCATCTGATATGAATACTTTATCAGTGTGCAAAATACCTCCGGCGTCATATATTCACTGTCTATAAGTCCAAAAATCGTTGTAAGCAGGGCAGGCGTCCGCCATGCGCTGTCAAGCGTTCGGGGATAACCCGCTCCCTGACCTGTATAAATATCTATAATATTTTCAAGAGCGGCAGCAGCATAGTCCTTATTTCCCATACCTAAATATTCTCCGACGAGCGCCACATTATCCTCAAGCCTCGCCATTGAATTTATCCACTCTGCCTCACTTCCGTAAGGCGCCTTCCAGTCATATATACAATCATTAAAATTAAATGTTCCCGGCGTTATATCGTTCCAGCATGCAGTTTTTTCGCTGATATGCGAAGTAAGAGTTGACTGGTAAAGTACCAGCTGCATATTATCACTCTTACCGCCAATCTTTTTTCCGTACAATACAACAGTGACTGATTTTATACCATCTTCGCCTTCCAGTTCTGAAGCGTCAAAATTTATAAATGCACGTTTCGTATTGTCGTTAAAAGGATTACCTTCTTCGTGAACATACATCAGGTTGTCAAGGCCGTTAACATTTCCGCTGTTTGCCGCGCCTTCAAAATATGTATCCATCTCACACGGAAGAATGTGAACGCCGCTTTTGGTGACTACTCGCATATAAGGCGCATAATCAGTATCCTTCGTGTAAAAAACACCTGTACTTCCATCCTTTGAACGGTCAAAAATCATATATGATGATGTGATACTGCTGCCTGCCGGCACTTCAATTTCAACCCAGTCCGCATCTTTTTCAAGCTTAAATGTCGCCTTAGGAGTCTGATTTCCGATTATATGCTCCGATGCAAGCTTCGTTTCAAGACTTCTGCTGTATATCGCATCTGTTTCATAGCGTAAATTAACATCCCGCTGACGATAATACTTTAGCAGTTCCTCCTTTGCCGCACTGTAATTCCCGCGTTTCGCATAATACTCAACACTCTCCAAACCCTCAGTGGTATCATACTGCAAAACGGGAGTAGTATCAAAGCTTCCTATTGCATCATTCCATTGTCCGAAAAATTCTGTGTCAGAAAGCTTCATCGGGTCTTTAAGCTTCCTGTGACCGTTCACACCGTCAGCTTCCTTTTTCAGTACATTCAGAAGTATTGTGAAATTCTCTGATACCGTACTGCCGGAAAGCTTAAGGTTAAGCTCGCACAATTTATCTGTATCCGTATATTCAGGTCTTGTCACGGCAATGTTACTGCCGTCTGCTTGTATATTGCCGCTGTCCGATGTCCATTCTGCGACATATCCCCCGCTTTCCTGCGGCAAGCTTAAATCAGAGGTTATTTCAGCCCGTTTCTCAAAAAAACTGTTTTTGAGTTTACTGTATTCGTCATACAGCTTTGACTGCTCCTCGTCAAGCAGAATAATCTGCGGCGGTTTTTGCGAATCGGATGAGAAAAATTCCAGTCCGTCGCTGTCTGTTCTTAATCTGAACAAAACATTGCCGTCATCACCACAAATATCCGTGACATCAATATCCATTGCATTTTCACACACAAGTTCCGCTTTAATTTCATTATTGAATGTACAGGATAATGTATTGTTTCCGTTTATTTTTTCAATATCTCCGTAAAAATCATTTGCCGCCGATACATACACGGTACCGCTCTGAATACCGCTTCTGTTATTGGGATACAAACGCAATATACGTCGTTCGGCGCTTCTCCACTCGTCATTTGCAGATGCGTCAACGGACAAATATGCAGTTTTGTCAAGCTCATCAATTCCCGTATCTGCGCAGAAAATACTTTCTTCCTTACCGTTTACCCTATCAGCATAACTTCCGCCGTTTACATAAGTATCACCGCTTACGGGAATTATCCCCTTGCGTATTACGCGTACATCAAGTTCGCTTTCATATTCCGCTCCCCTATAAAAAATACGCATGCTGAGCTTTGCGGTCTTATCCTCTGATTCAGGTCTTTCACATATCCGCGCAATATATCCGCCGTCTTTTTCCTCTATCCTTACCACAGTTTCATCAGAGGATTCCCACTCAACCTTACATTCATCTTTAAGCAATTCGGAATTATTCCATTGCGCCGGAAGATAAAAATCCTCTGTCAGCGAGCTTGCGGAAATTGATGAAACAATTTCCGCCGCTGCCTTTTCCAATATGTAATTTATTTCCGTATAGAATATAAGCTGAGGTTCAAAGCCCTTTGCCTCTTTACTTTTTATGATAGCGTAGTTGTCATTGCCCTCTTTTGCCCAAGTTTTAAAAGCGTATACATAATCGTCCTGCGACTTTATATAGTCTGTGACATCAACATAGTTTATCTGCTCGCCGTCGGCTGCCTTAGGAACATCAAATTCATTATCAAGCCAGTCTGAAAGACTTACTCCACCTTCTCTGATACCCGAAGCTATCGACCATGTTACAGTATTTTCATTAAAGTATTTATGGTTGCCGTACAGTGGATACACCCTCACTCTGTTTGTATATGCCTGCTTTGAAGCATAATAACGAAAATAAATTTTAGAGGCTGTGTCTGCCGCGCTTTTAATTTCCGACGCGTCAAAGCGTATCAGTCCGTAACGTCGGCTTCCTTCACGTATATCCGCATTAAGGCTTGTTGACGCGCCGAAGTTCTGGTCAAGCTGGTCTTTTCTTATAATAGAGTCATCTGTCGGGGTAAGTGTTACCGTAAGTGTATCCTCCGCCGGTTCTTCTGCCGCATTTACAACGCACATTTGCACGGATACGATAAAAATTACAACGCTTACAAACAACGCTAAATATTTTTTTAACATCATGCTTTTCCCCCTTGCATCCGGGAATTATTAAGTTATAGATTTAGTTTGCTTCCGCACGGTCATATGCCTGCTGAATAGTTTCAACAACCCTATCTATACCCATTTTCTTTATTTCTTCAATAAATCCGTCATAGCTCGACATAGGCTCCTTGCCTACAATTATCTTACTCTGCATTTCCGCAACATAAGTGCTTATTTCATTTTTCAGATTATTTGAATACTCAAGCTCGGACTGGTCATATTTCAGCGTAGGAATAGTTCTTCCGGTATCGCCCTTTTTCCATACGTCTATTGCATTTTTCTGACTTCCTGTCATAAACTGGTCAAAGTAATATATACTTTGCTCCATCGCATAGTTGCCCGGTATTGCATACCTTGAAAGCGCCTCAGATACCGACAGTCCGTTCGGATTTTTCATGATTTGCTGTGTATATGTCGGAATACCGTCCTCCATTGTATAACTGTCACCCTCAATACCAAAGTTAAACAGAAGGTGTCCGTCCTTGCCATAGGCATAATTACACCACTTTGCAGCTATGTCAGGATGCTGGCAGTTTGAAGTTATTGCTATTCCGATATTGGTAACATTATCTATATATTTCGACGGCATAGCATATCCTGCTTTATTAGCATCTTTTGAAAGCCACGGAAGTCCTATAATCGAAAAATCAGGGTTGATTGAGGACATAGCCGCCTCAAGTGTTCCGAGAGTTCCTGCCGCACGTCCGTACCATACTCCCGCAAGCTCATTAACCGCTTTTGACCTGAACTGTGTTGTATCGCAGGTCAGATAGTCTGCGTCTATAAGTCCCTCGTTATACCACTTTGCCATAGTTTCAAGAAACTCTTTATACTCAGGCTGAAGCCAGCCGCATTTAACCTGGCCGTTTTCCTGATAAAATGCATCTATGCCGAACCAGTTCATTGCATGGTCCATAAACGGAAGCTTCTTATCAGATATAATAGGAGTTTCGTCCTGTATACCGTTTCCGTTAGGGTCATTTTCCTTAAATGCCTTCAAAATCTTATACATATCATCAACCGTCTGCGGTATCTCTAAATTCAGCTTTTCAAGCCAGTCCCTGCGTATCTGGAAGCCCTCAAACACTCTAAGCTCCATCTCGGGACGGATAAACGGATACAGATAAATGTGCTTATCAACATCAAGCATATTATCAAGTATAGACTTATCCTTTTTAAGTACATTCAGGAAATCAGGCGAGTTTTCCATAATTAAATCATCAAGCGCAATAAGCTGTCCGTCCATTGCATACTTATATGTTCCGCCGAAATTATCCCAGTTGGTTAAAATCATATCCGGCAGGTTGTTTGATGCGAACAAAAGACTCAGCTTTTCCTCTGAAACAGTCTGATATTCAATCTGTACACCTGTTCTGCGCTCAAGCTCTTTAAATGCTTCAATATCGCCAAGTCCGAATGTCTGACCGGCAGATGTTACCGAAATTGTAGACGCCACTGTCATCTTTACGGGTGTTTCCACTATCGGCATAGTTACCTCAGCAGGCTGGGCGTTCATAAGTTTCTCAACATTTCCGCTGCCGCTGTTCTTTGTTCCGCTTCCTCCGGTACAGCCTGCCGATGCCGTTACCACCGCAGCACATACACACAATGCAATAATTTTTCTTGTTTTCATTGAAATTACCTCCGTTCTTTATAATAAATTTATTTTAACCCTTAACTGCGCCCACCATGACGCCTTTTACAAAATGCTTCTGCACAAACGGATATACAAACAATATAGGCACTGTTGCAACCACGATTGTGGCATATTTTATACTCTCAGCCAACGGCATTTTATCAGCTGCAAAATCCTGCGACGCCGCGCTTACTTCATTTAAAATCAGTATTTCTCTCAGGAAAAGCTGTATCGGATATTTACCTCTGTCCGAAAGATATATCATTTCATTAAACCATGAATTCCAGTGACTTACCGCATAATACAAACCGAGTACCGCTATTATCGGACCCGCAAGCGGTATCATTATTTCGAACAGAATTCGTATTTCACCTGCCCCGTCCACTCTTGCCGCTTCCTCCAGCGATTGCGGAATTGTGGAAAAATATGTTCTCGCCATTATCAGGTTATATGTATTTACCGCAGTCACAAGAATTATTCCCACTCTTGCATCAAGAAGGTTAAGTCCCTTCATAACCAGATACAGTGGTATCATTCCGCCGCTTATAAACATCGTAAGAGTTACAAACAGATTTAAAAACCTTTTTAGCGTAAGCTTCTGTCTTGAAAGCACATACGCTCCTATAAGTGTAAGAAACAAATTCAGCAGAGTACCTGCAATAACATAGAAAAACGTGTTTAAATAACCTGAAAATATTTCGTGATTTGCAAATACCGACTTATATGCTCCGAACTGTATTCCCTTAGGCCACAGCATAAAGCCTCCCGCAGCCGCAAGAGCGGTAGGGTCGCTGAGTGAAGCCACCATACAATAATATATCGGGTAAAGACATATAAGCGCAATAAACAATAGTACAATTACATTGAATGTATCAAATATGACATTACCAACCGTTAATTTTCTTTTCATTTTCTCTGCCTCCCCTACCACAAGCTTGTTTCATTCACTTTGCGGCTGAACTTATTTGCAATGCACAGAATTGTTACATTAACCACCATATTAAATACATTTACCGCAGTTGAATAGCCGTAATCCGGATATGTGCCGAATCCAAGCTTATACACATATGAGGAAATAACCTCAGATTTTGACAGCACCAAGTCATTTGACATAAGGATAATCTTCTCATATCCTACCGACATTACTTTTCCAAGCTGCATTATAAACAAAACTGTAATTGTAGGCATAATTCCCGAAAGCGTTATATGATACATTTTCTGAAAACGTCCTGCGCCGTCAATATCCGCCGCCTCGTAAAGCTCCTGGTCTATTCCGCTTATTGCGGCTATGTATATAATAGAACCCCAGCCTATCTGCTGCCATATTCCCGACATTACATACATCGGCGTAAAATAATTTTCCTCCATCATAAAGGCAATGCGTTCAAGTCCCATTGAAGCCCTTATATTATTTACAAGACCCGTTCTTGAGAAAAAGTCTGTCAGCAGACCTACTGCGACTACAAGCGATATAAAATGCGGCAGATATGTAAGTGTCTGAACCGTCTTTTTAAATGCCGTACATCTTATTTCATTAAGCAGAAGCGCAAGTATAATCGGAGCAGGAAAGTTAAATGCTATTGAGCATATACTTATTCTTACCGTATTCCATAAAACCTTCCCGAAATTATAGCTTGAGAAGAATTTTATAAAATTGTCAAATCCAATCCACTGACTTCCGAAAATACCGAGTGCAGGCGAATATCGTTTGAATGCCAAAATTATTCCCCCAAGCGGTAAATATGCAAATATCAGATAGTACAGCAGTACCGGCAGGAATAAAATATAAAGCGCACGTTCCCTGTAAATATTTTTGCCGAATGTCCTTAATCTTTCTTTTTTTGTCTTTGAGGACTCTATTTTTTGTCTGCGCACTGTACAAAACCCCCTT